>NZ_JAMYKT010000029.1:0-63086 GCF_040317515.1 Mesorhizobium sp. M1428 | reverse complement strand
CATTCAACCCTCCTTCGGCTTTTCCGGCCGAAATAGAATCGAGCTTCGCCGCAAAGCGCAACCCAGATGTGTGAATGCGATAGGTCACTATACGGGGAGAAGTGACCGGCAGGGCGATGAGGGGCGGCGCCGACTTGAGGCGATTGCCCGTCTTCTCTCGTCGGCTTTGCCTTTACATGGTCATTGTCGACGTGTCAGAAGCGCGCTCAAACGAGCAAGCGACGATCGGAGAAGACTGTTGAAGCCGGACGAAATCAGAAAGCTGGACGCCTATTTCAAGCGCACCTTCCAGAACCCCAAACTCGAAGTGAAGGCGCGGCCGCGCAAGGAAGATTCGGCCGAGGTCTATGTCGGCGACGAGTTCCTCGGCATCGTCTTCAAGGACGAGGACGACGGCGACTATAATTTCTCGATGGCGATCCTCGACATCGATCTGGCCTGAGCCGGGAGTTTAGCTGGCCGGACCTGGTTGTTGCAGGCGGATCGCCTGATGGCGGAGCGCAAACCTCGGAGACTGGCTGGAGCATCCCCAACTTCGTCATCCCAGGGCGGAGCAAGGAGCGAAGCGACGCGGCGCAGACCCTGGGATCCATGCCGTTGCCTGTCGGCAGTGCGCCTGCGGACCAGAACGGTACGCTACCACCCAGTTCCGCGAAAAAGCTCGAACCACTCAGGGTTGGTCTTCTCGATCAGCTCGATCTTCCGCTGGCGTGGCCAGCGCTTCAGCGACTTCTCGCGCTGGATGGCATCGCGAATGTCGAAATGTTCCTCGTACCAGACCAGACGCTGTACGCCGTAGCGGCTGGTGAAGCACGAGCCTTCGCCAGATTTGTGCTCCGGCATGCGGCGGCCGAGGTCGTTGGTGACACCGATGTAGATCGTGCCGCGCTTCTGGCTTGCAGTCATGTAGGCATAGCCGGTCATGGTTGAACGGTAGCTTGCGCCGGCGCCGACGCAAGTGCCGTTCTGAACCGCTGCATTCCTCGGCTGAGGTAACGGCATGGATCCTAGGGTCTCCGCCGTCGCTTCGCTCCTGCTCCGCCCTAGGATGACGAAGGCGTGGTGGGCCTACAGCTAATCGCAAACCCTGGAGATTGGTAGCCCGATTGGCGGGGCTCCAGCCCACAGCCCTTCAGGCCGGTCAAAGGATCGAGCTACCGCCCCGTCTTCAGCACACGCGCTGCCTCGCCCGAAATCGCCGCGTCGAGCGCCTGCCAGTCGCCCAGGAATTCCCGGGGGAAGCGGTAGGTGAGGCTGAGATTGTCGCCGACCAGGATGTCGCGTTCGCAGGGCGCTAGCGATTCGTCCGCGCTCGGGCCGCTCAGGCAGCGTGCAACGAACGGATCCTTACCGGGGCGGTCGGCGACCGCCAGCACTTCGTTGAGATAGCCTGATTTTTCGCTGAAGGCGTAAAGCGTGATGCCGCCAGGGCCGGGCGTACCCGGCTTGGCGATCAGCGCGCTGTAGATCGGCGCGAAACGGCCGCTCATGTCGCGCGACATCATCTGCGGCTCGAACGACAGGAAGACGATGTCCTTGCTGGGTCCGGTGTGGTTGAAGTCGTCGCGGGCAGCCTCGCTGTAGCCGTCCATCTCGGGATAGCGCAGATAGAGGTCGAGCCGCGAGGCGATGCCGTCGCGCCGGGCCTGGGCAAAGCGGATGACGTTGGCCGGCACGGCGATGACGTTGTTGCCGATGACGACCTTGTGGACCGTGGTGTCGTCGGTGTACCCGGCCATGGCGATCGAGCGGCCGAACCATTTGCCGCCAAGGCTGATCGCCACCGAAAGCAGTGCCAGCGCGGCGAACGCATAAAACACCCGCTTCATCAGCGTCGAATCGACGACGCTGAGTTGCGGGCCCTCAGTGGCGGCTGCCTGCTTCATCGCGACCCTCGTTTGCCGTCCCATCGGCTGTACCTGAACGACACATCTCGGCGCGGCACGGCTCTTGCTTCGCAGCTTTTGCAGGCGACTGTGCGATTTCATGGTAAACGGAGGGTAAAGATGGGTCCGGTCGAACAAATCATATTCAGTTTTATGGCTGGGCTGACGGCTTGCGGCCTGGTCGGATCGGCGATGGAGCTGGTCGCCGGCCGCAAGCTTGCCTTCGTCCAGCCCTACGTATCATCGAAGCACATGCTGCGCTCGCTCGCCGCGACGGCTTGCGCCGGGCCGCTGATGTTCGCCAACGAGGCGCTAGACGCCTGGCGCGAGCGTCGCATCTCGGTGCTGGGGCTGATCTCCTGCGGCTGTACGGCGACCATCTGGGCGCTGGCACTGGGCATGGTGGTGATCGCCATTGCGTCCTGGGCGGCTTCGCTTCTAGGGTCTGGCAGCTTGTCGGTGTGAGACGATCTGGAGACAGCAATGCCGATCTACGCGATTGACGGAAAAGCGCCCGCTTTCGAGGACGCCGACAGCAACTGGATCGCGCCCGACGCCACCCTGATCGGCAATATCAGGATCGGCCGCAATGCCGGCTTCTGGTTCGGTGTCGTCGTCCGCTGCGACGACGAGCCGATCGTCATCGGCGCCGACACCAACGTGCAGGAGCACACAATCATGCACACCGACGCCGGCTTTCCGCTGACCGTCGGCCAAGGCTGCACGATCGGCCACCGTGCCCTGCTGCATGGCTGCACCATCGGCGACAACAGCCTGATCGGCATGGGCGCCATCGTGCTGAACGGCGCGAAGATCGGCAACAACTCGCTGGTCGGCGCCGGTGCGCTGGTCACCGAAGGCAAGAAATTTCCCGACAATTCGCTGATCGTCGGCTCGCCAGCGCGCGTTGTCAGGATGCTCGACGAGGCCGCAATCGCCAGGCTGCGCGCCTCGGCCGCGCATTATGTGGCAAACGGCCGGCGGTTCAGGGCGGGGCTGAAGGAAGTCTAGCCGACCCAGAAATGGTGGAGCCGGGCCTTAGGATACCCAAAGCATAGCCCCTTCCAAGTCAAACCGGCTGGGCGGTCGGCCGGAACAAGATCTCGTTGATATCGACGTCGTCCGGCTCGTTGATCGCGAAGGCGACTGTTCGGGCAAACGTATCTGGCCCCACGGCGATCTTGCTCACGAAGTCCCTGGTGCCCTGCTGGATATCCTGCTCGCTGATATGCTCGAGCAACTCTGTGCTGACAGCGCCCGGCGAGATCACCGTGGTGCGGATATTGTAGGGTTTGACCTCTTTCCGCAGACCCTCGGACAGCGCACGCACGGCGAACTTGGTAGCGCAATAGACCGCCGCACCCGGGTCGACCACATGGCCGTATACGGACGAGACATTGATGATGTGCCCCGATCGCTGCTCCTTCATGTACGGAAGCGCGGCCGCGATGCCGTAAAGGACGCCCTTGATGTTGACGTCGATCATCCGGTCCCATTCGTCGACCTTGAGCCGTTCGAGCGGGGCCAACGGCATGAGGCCCGCATTGTTGAGCATCACGTCGATGCGGCCGAATTCCCGGACCGCCGTGTTCACCAGGTTCTGGACCTGGCCGGCGTCGGTGACGTCCGTAGTGACGGCCTTGGCTTTGAACCCAGCGGCGCTCAGTTCCTGGACAAGCGCGTCGATGCGGTGTGACCGGCGTGCACCCAGGACCACGGAAGCGCCTCGTCCGGCAAGATGGCGTGCCGTCGCTTCTCCGAGGCCACTGCTGGCACCGGTGATGACGACGACCTTGTTCTCGATTCCTTCGGACATGAGATTCTCCTAGACAAGAATTGAAAGAGTTCAGGTGCGGGGCCTGGCCGAGGCGGCGAGCAAGGCCGAGCCCGTGAGCAGGACGGCGGCGAGAAGGAAGGCGCTCCACCAGCCGGCCACGTCGAACAGCAAGCCTCCCGCGATAGCGCCGCCCGCGATCGCGAGCTGGATCAGGGCGACCTGGAGTCCGCCCCCGGCCTCCAGGTCTTCAGGGATGAGCTTGGTCACGCAGGTGTTCCACGCCACCGGGATCGGGGTCGCGAACAGTCCCCAAAGAACCAGCAGGCCGGCCGTGGCGCGTGCAAACGGTCCAAAGGCAATCAGCAGTAGAGCGAAGACCGCGAGTGCACTCGGCAGCCCGATCAGCACGGCTGTGAGGTGCCGCCGGAGTATGAAGCCGACAATCGATAGTCCCGCCACGCCACCGAGGCCGACGCCCAATAGAGCAAGTGAGAGGGCGTTGACCTCGAGGCCCCTCACGTTTTCCAGAAACGGCCGCAAATAGATCGAGAGCGCGTTCTGCCCGATGAAAGCGAGCCCGGTCGCGCCCATGCCGATGGCGAATCTGCGATTCCGCAGCAGGCCGAACATACTCGACACCGACGCGATCTCTATCGGTGGCATCTTCGGGAGAACGGCCAACTGCCAAACGAGCGCCGCAAGGCCGATGGGGACAGTGACGAAAAAGGTTCCCCGCCATCCGATCAGCGATCCGAGGAAGCTGCCGACGGGCGCGGCAATCACCAATGCGAAGGCAGTGCCACCCTGGAGCAAGGCAATGGCCTTGGGCAGGTCGGGTCCCGCGGCCAGGCGGGCCAGAATGGCCGTCGACAGTGACCAGAAACCACCGATCGCGATGCCGACCAGCGCCCGCCCGGCCAGGAAGACCAGGAAGTTGGGAGCAAGCGCCACCGCCAGGCTCGATGCGGCCAGCACTGCCGTATAGAGCAGAACCACCGTCCGTCGATCGACGTTTCGCAACAGCGAGTTGCCGAAGAGGCTGGTAACCACGGCGAAGAATCCGGATACCGCGATTGCCTGGCCGGCCTGACCCCCGGAGGCGGCCAGATCCTGAGCGATCGGGGTGAGCAGGCTCACCGGCAGGAACTCCAGTCCGACCAGAAGGAAGGTGAGCAGCGACAGGCAGACCACCGCAGACCATGGGGTCGTCGTGCTGTCACCTGCTGCGGCCTCGCCCAGCGCGAAATCAATGGCCATAAGGCAGTCTCCTGTCCGTTGCCGAACTAAGTAGTCGGGCTGGCCAAATGCGACTAGCGGGTATAATTTTGATGTGGTTGTGAATGAGGCTCATCAATGCCACGCGACGAGTTCGCCGAAATGCGCGCGTTCCTGGAGATCACCCGGACGCGGAGCTTCACCCGAGCAGCCGCCAAGCTCGGCGTCACTCCTTCGGCTCTTAGCCACACCATCAAGTCGCTGGAGTCGCGGCTTGGCGTTCGTCTTCTGTCTCGCACCACGCGCGACGTGGCCCCGACGGCGGCCGGTCAACGCCTCAAGGAAGGCATCGAACCGCACTTCGAAGGCATCGCGGCTGAGGTCAGCGCTCTCGGCGTCCTTCGCGACAGGCCGTCCGGCAACATCCGCCTGGTGTGCACCGACGATTCGGTCGACATTGTCTTCCGCGCCCGGCTGCCAAAGTTCCTGAGCGACTTCCCCGATATCAATGTCGAGCTGGTGGTCGACAACGCCTTCACCAACATCGTCGAGCGCCAGTTCGATGCCGGCGTGCGGCTGGGCGAGTCCATTGCCCGGGATATGGTAGCCGTACGCATCGGAGCCGACGTGACCTACACTGTCGTCGGCTCACCCCATTACTTCGCCCACCGGACACCGCCGGAGACGCCGCAGGAGCTGACCGACCATAACTGCATCAACTACCGGCTGCCGACGTCAGGATCGGTCTATGCCTGGGAATTGCGGGAAGGCGCGCGCGAGTTCAGTGCTCGGGTCGAGGGGCAACTGACGCTTAACAACATGGGGCCGGCGATCCAGGCCGCGCTTGACGGAGTGGGCTTGGCCTATCTGCCGCGCGAACTCGTCATTCCACACATTGAGAGTGGCCTTCTCCAGGAAGTCCTGACCAAATGGTGCCCGACGTTCCAGGGTTACCACCTGTACTATCCAAGCCGACGCCATCCCTCTCCGGCGTTTTCCGCCTTTGTCGACGCGTTCCGTGTCAGGGGCAAGTAACGGCGTTTCGGCGACGAACGACAGCTCGTATCCCACAAACGATCGTGAGACAGCTTGGGTGACGAAGCGCAGTTGGAGGCAAGCCGGGATAACTGAATCGAATGTGTTTCGCCCAGAAATGGTGGAGCCGGCCCGGGGACGGGGCCGGCTCCTTAAACCCGGTCGTTGGGGACGGGGAGGGTGGGGACTCGACCGGGTTTTGCGTCGCGTCCTCAGCGGACGCTGGCGACCGCGTCGGAGCGGCCGTCGTTGATCGTCACCCAGGCGCCGGAATTCCGCTCGGACTGGCGCTTCAGGTAGGTGTAGCCGGTATTGGTCCAGGACAGCACCTTGGGCTGCAGATTGTCGAGGATGAACTCGCCAAGGCTGGTGCGCACGGTCAGCACCGCATGGCCGTCGCCGTTGCGCTGGCGCACGACCGTCATCAGCAGATCACCGGCCGGCACGCCGATGCTCATCAGCTCGCGGCGCTTTTCCAGCGCATAGTCCTCGCAGTCGCCGAAGCCGCTATTGGGAAAGGACCAGACTTCCTCCTTGCCCCACATTTCCATGTCGGTGCGCGGCGCGACCTTGCTGTTGACCGAATTGTTGATCTTGACGATCGTCGCCCACAGCTTGCGGGTGAGCTCGACGGGTGCCCGCCCAGGCGTCCTCTGATTGCATTCCTGCGGAAGCTGCTGGCACAATTCGTAGTGACCGACCGGCTGTGTGGTGCGGCCGCCGGTGTGCATGAAGGCCGGCTCCGCCGCGTTTGCAATCCCCCAACCGAAAAGCTGCATCGCTATTGCCGCCAGCAACAGCTTGCCCCTCATCCTGTTCATTATTCAGTCTCCCCGTTTGAGGAGACAATGACACGGCTGGATTTATTTGACGCAAAAGCACGAAGTAGACATTAAGTAAAACACCAATAGAATAAACGTAAAATTTGACGCAATTGAGTATAGAATTGTTTAAGGATTCTAGCCAGGTGTGTTCCCATGCTTCGTCGCACCGTTCGAACAGCTAGGATGGCGGGACAGAGGGGGGCGCGAAGGATCGCGAGCCTCTCTTCCCGATGGCGCTAAGGCTTCTGCGTCATCCGCGCGGTGAGCTGAATTCGGTATCGAGCGTTTCCGGCCGCTGGATGACGGCGAACTCGATGGCGACGCCATCTTCGAAATGACGCACTATCTGGCCGCGCATGGTGCCGAGCGTCACCTGGACGCCGATGGCCGGCTTGACGTCGATCTCGATCGCCGCGCCCGACAGCGACAGGTCGATGATGCGGCACTGGTACTGGCGTCCGTCGGCAAGCTGCAGCACGCTCGTCGGGTTGCGCGGTGCGACGCGTTCATGGCGGCGGTCTTCCGGCAGGTCGAGCTCGTGCTTGTTGGCAAGCCAGGTCAGTTGCGCGGCGAGCTTGTCCCTCTTGCGGTCGGACGCGATGACGGTCATCGCAAAGCCATCCTGCAAAGTGCGGGTGATGACGCCTTCGATGCGGCCGATGTGATCGATATAGGCAATGACCTTTTCGCCAGCCAGGCCGGCGCGCTCGGTGCGCAGCGCAACGTTGCCGGGCGACATGTCGACCACCTGGCACGGATGCTCGGTGCGGTCTTCCAGCATGAAGCGTCCGTAAATTTTCACGCGGACGCGCTGAAAGTTACGCCTTTCAGCTTGGGACGGCGCATGGTCGACCGCCGCTGACCTCATCACTGCCATACCCCGTTCGTCATTCCGCGCATGGATGCGGGGAATTTCAGCGGAAAACTACAACAAAGCAGGTTAACAAAGGGGAAAGCCCGGCGCTGTTGCTTTAAGCTTTGGGCATCATTCCTCGCGTCCGCCGTCGAAGACGACCAGGTGACGGATGCGGCGGGCCTGGCCGAGCGCCGAAATCGTCTCGGGCGGGTCGAATTCCGATGGGGCGAGCGAGGGAACCTCTATCGCGGGCCGGTTCTTCAGGAACATCGGCTCCTTGTCGGGATCGACGACACGGATCGAATCGATCAAGGCGTCGAGAACCGGGTCGGCACCCAGCCAGAAGGGTTTTTCGACGGCGCTTATCACGCCGAGGCAGCGCGGGCTCTCGACCCCGCCGTCGAGCGGCAGCGCGAGCAGCTCGAACCTGTTGGATCGGCCGTTGCGGCTGAAACCCTCATAGGTGATGAGCATCACCGATTTCTGGTCGAAGACGCCGTCGGTCAGCTTCGAGATCAGCCGCTGGTCCTTCTCGCGCCACAGCGAAGGGAATGAAAACCCCTTGAGTTCGCGGCCATAGACCGCGCAGAGCCTGGTGCCGGCCAGCCGGAACACCGCTTCGCCGCGCGTGTCCTTTTCCAGGATGAACGTGTCGGCCAGCAGCGACTTGATATCCGCGGGTTCGACTTCCGAGCGCTTCGGGGCAGGGCGTCCGTCACGCAACCGGTTCCAATAATGGAACAGCGTGATCGATCCGGTCTGGTTCATGCTAATGCTGCTCCGCGCATTCTGTCTTCTGATGTCCCATCGGTGAACAGAAGGGCGCCCTCCGAAGACCTACATGCGTTGCGGAGCAGGATGCGTGCCAGCATCGTTAATACTTGTTCACGGGTCGGGGCGGTTAAGGTTAACAACTGGTTTACGTTGCGCGCCAGCCAGCCCTGTGGCACACCAAAACCACTCCAGAAGCGGTCGTTTTGCGACGATCGGCAGCACTTCAGTCAAGAGTTCAGGGGGAGCATGGGGGCTCGACCAGCCGTTCAAGGGAAACCTTGGACGGCTTCTTTTTTGATTCGGGGCTGCTGATTCGCCGTTTGTGATTCGGTTGGTCGTGATCTACATGCTCGCGAAGTCCAACCCAGCGACTGAGTGCAAGCCATATGAGCGACCCAGAAAGCCCACCGGAGATCGAGCAGGGCGAGGGCGGGCCTGTCGCCCGCGAACCGGAGCAGCGCCGCGAGCCGGTGTTCAACCTGCCGCCCGTGGTGCTGGCGGTGATCGGCATCTGCGTCGCGGTCCATCTGATCCGGGTCTATTGGCTAACTGACGACCAGGACTTCGAACTGCTTGTCAGGGCTGCCTTTGTGCCGATCCGCTATTCCGGCCGCTTCGACCTGGATTTCTTTGCGTTTTCAAGCCCTTTCACCTACGCCTTCCTGCATGGCGGCTTTGCCCATCTTGCCATCAATATGGTGTGGCTCGCGGCCTTCGGCTCACCGCTGGCCAACCGCTTCGGCGCGCTGCGCTTCAGCCTGTTCTTCGCCGCGACCGGACTGGCGGCGGTGGCATTGTTCTGGGCCATGCATCCGCTTGGCGAGGCGCCGCTGGTCGGGGCCTCCGGCGCGATTTCCGGTATGATGGGCGCGGCGGCACGCTACGGCTTCCGCATCGACCGCTCGTCGGGCAAGGCCGCCTTCGCCGGTCAGCCTTTGCCGATGGCGGCAGTGCTGCGCTCGCGCGGCGTCGTCACCTTTCTCGCCATGTGGATGGTGATCAACCTCGCGACCGGCCTCTTCGGCCTGGCGCCTGGCATTGACGGCCAGATCGCCTGGGAAGCCCATATTGGCGGCTTTCTTGCCGGCTTCTTCGGCCTGCGGTTTTTTGATCGGCGAGAGCAGGCACCCCGGCAGGCGGACGAGCCGGAGACCTGAGACCTCCGCACTTGAAAAGCAACCGATCGCGGCGCACCATGTTCATCCCAGGGAAAGCCGGCCAGGGCAGGAGCCGGCAAGGAAATGGAGAGGAGGACGCCATGACTGTTAAGGCAATTCTCGAGGCAAAAGGCCACGACGTGGTGACGCTTGGGCCGAACGAAAGGCTCAGCGAAGCCATCCGCATGCTTTCCGAACACAGGATCGGCGCGCTGGTCATCACCAACGGCGATCACAAGATCGTCGGCATCCTTTCCGAGCGCGATGTGGTGCGGGTCCTCGCCAAGGAGGGGGCCGCGGCGCTCGACCTCGCCATCCGCTCGGCGATGACGCCCAAGGTGAAGATCTGCAATGAGAACCACACCGTCAACGAGGTCATGGAGATCATGACCAAGGGCCGCTTCCGCCATCTGCCGGTGGAAAAGAACGGGCTGCTCGACGGCATCGTGTCGATCGGCGACGTAGTCAAGCGGCGCATCGAGGATGTCGAGCGCGAGGCCGAGGAGATCAGGGCCTACATCGCCACGGCATGAGGCGACGGCGGCCGGGTTGCCGGCCATTGAATCTTTTCAAGCCGCTATAGCAGTCCATCGCGGCAGGTGCGGGCCTGTGCCGCGTCGGCGTCTGCGGCTTTGCGCTTGTCTCTTTTGGCGGTTTGCACTAGCGAAGTTGCACATCAAAATATGCGTTCTCGCATGTCCGCAATTTCAATATGCAGGCCCTTATGAGCATCATCGATACCCGCACGCCCGACGCCAAGCGCCTGGTTCCCGGCGCTACCGGCGACTGGGAGATCATCATTGGCCTCGAGGTCCACGCGCAGGTGACCTCGCAGGCAAAGCTGTTTTCCGGCGCCTCGACCATTTTCGGCGCCGCGCCCAATGCCAATGTCAGCCTGGTCGACGCGGCGATGCCCGGCATGCTGCCGGTCATCAACGAGGAATGCGTCAAGCAGGCGATCCGTACCGGGCTGGGCCTGAAGGCTGAGATCAACCACAAATCGGTCTTCGACAGGAAAAACTATTTCTATCCCGATCTGCCGCAGGGCTACCAGATATCGCAGTTCAAGCAGCCGATCGTCGGCGAGGGCAAGGTGATCGTCTCGGTCGGCCCGGACCGGCAGGGCGAATTCGAGGACATAGAGGTCGGCATCGAGCGCCTGCACCTGGAGCAGGATGCCGGCAAGTCGATGCACGACCAGCATGCGACGATGTCCTATGTCGATCTCAACCGCTCCGGCGTGGCGCTGATGGAGATCGTCTCCAAGCCGGATATGCGCTCCGCCGATGAAGCCAAGGCCTATGTCACCAAGCTGCGCACGATCGTGCGCTATCTCGGCACGTGCGACGGCAATATGGACGAAGGCTCGCTGCGCGCCGACGTCAACGTCTCGGTGCGCCGGCCCGGCGGCGAATTCGGCACGCGCTGCGAGATCAAGAACGTCAACTCGATCCGTTTCATCGGCCAGGCCATCGACTATGAGGCGCGCCGGCAGATCGCCATCCTCGAGGACGGCGGCAGGATCGAGCAGGAAACGCGGCTGTTCGACCCCAACAAGGGCGAGACGCGCTCGATGCGCTCCAAGGAAGAAGCGCACGACTATCGCTATTTCCCCGATCCCGACCTTCTGCCGCTGGAATTCGACCAGGCCTATGTCGACGCGCTGGCAAAGGACCTGCCGGAACTTCCGGACGCCAAGAAGGCGCGGCTGATCACCTCGCTCGGCCTGTCGACCTACGATGCCTCGATCCTGGTTTCGGAAAAGGCGATTGCCGATTATTTCGAGAAGGTGGCGGCCGGGCGCGACGGCAAGCTCGCCGCCAACTGGGTCATCAACGACCTCCTGGGGGCCTTGAACAAGGCCGGCAAGGATATTGAAAACGCTCCTGTTTCGCCCGACCAGCTTGGCGCGGTCATCGACCTGATCAAGGAAGGCACCATCTCCGGCAAGATCGCCAAGGATCTCTTCGAGATCGTCTGGAACGAGGGCGGCGATCCGCGTCAGCTGGTCGAAAGCCGCGGCATGAAGCAGGTCACCGATACCGGCGCCATCGAAAAGGCGGTGGACGAGGTGATCGCGGCCAACCCGGACAAGGTCGAGCAGGCGCGTGCCAAGCCGACCATGGCCGGCTGGTTCGTCGGCCAGGTGATGAAGGCGACCGGCGGCAAGGCCAATCCGCAGGCGGTCAACGAGCTGGTCAAGGCCAGGCTCGGGATCGAGTAGGATGTTCGTTCGCACCGCCAGCGAGCGCGATCTTGCGGCGGTGCGCGCATTGCTGGTCGAGACATGGCATGCCACCTATGATGCCATCTACGGCGCGCCGCGGGTCACCGAAATCACCGATGAATGGCATTCTATCGCCGCGCTCAAAACACGGCTGACGCGGCCGAACTCGGAGTTCCTGCTCGCCGACGACGGCAAGAGCATCGGCGGCATGGCTTTCGCCGCCGCCACTACGGATCCCGGAATCGTCATGCTGAACCAGCTTTACGTGCATCCGGCCTGGCAGAGGCAAGGCATCGGCCAGGCGCTGCTGGACGAGATCGAGGCCAGCTTTCCGGAGGCTCGAACGCTGCGCGTCGAGGTCGAGGAAGCAAATGCTCCGGCCATCGCCTTTTACCGCTCGAGAGGGTTCCTGCCCGCCGGCAACACAGCCGATTGCGGCGGCGCCTCGGGGTTGCCGGCGCTGGTTTTGGAGAAGGCGATCGGCTAGCTCGTTCGCCTGACGCTAGTTGCGTTTCACAGGCAGGTTGGAGCAGCCGGCAGCGAGAAACTCGCACGGCAGGCTGCCGCCGCCACCCGACGTGTGCGGGGGCGTGGCGGCTTCGATCTTTTCGACCTCGTAATATTTCGAGGTAACGCCCCATCTTTTGACGCCCTGGCACGTCGAGCGCACGCCAACCTCCGTCGCCTTTGCCGCAGTCTTGTAATAGGTGGTGATCCGGCAGGATTGGCTGACCGGCAGCGCGTTCGCCGGGCTCGTGACCGGCGGCAGGAAGCTCGGGAAGGCAAGCAGCGAGATTGCCGCAATGATCCGGACGGCGGGCATGGTGTGGGGGAAGTGCAGCATCGTTTGTCTCCATCGATGGCTCCGCTCGCTCGTGGCGCAGCGGCGCGTTTGTTCCTGCAAGATCAGGCCATGAAGCCGGCGCTGCCGCATCTGCCGCGCGGGGGAGGCGGCAGCGGTCTGAACCGCCGCCGTCATCCGCGAGCGGCCGCGTCAGGGCGTTTTCGGCTTGATGAGCGTCTTTATCGGAACGGCGACTTTTGGAGGCCGGACCGTACTGGTTCCACCATCGACGGCCAGCCCGCCGCTGTTGAGATAGCGCACCGTATAGTGCAGCTCATAGCCCGGAACTCTGATCCATGTAGGTTTGTGATTGAACTGGTCCGGAGGCCTCGAATACCACTTCGGGATCTGCATGATCTTGGAACCGGCACCGAATCCCGCAGTCTTGGCCGCTACTGCGAAGGCGCTGTCTCTGGGATCGTTCGGCGGCTGATCGACATTGCCGATGACGACCAGCGAATCGTATTTTCGCGCGTCGAGCCGTACTGCGGGAAGGTTCAGCGCAGCCACGTCGCCTTCGCGCATCGTCAGCGCCTTCTGGAGGCCATCCTCATTGGCATAGACGTTGAGGTTTATGGCCTCGGAGGCCGCGTAGACGACATTGTTGTGGAAGTCGCGGGCTGCCAGGCGCGTGAGACTGTCGAAGGTCACTTCTATCGTCGGCTTGGCTATGGCGTCCGTCACCACCAGGTTGCGTCGCGGCACCGTCCAAAAGATGAGATCATCGTCGGTGGCCTGCGTGCCGGCATCGGAGCCGTCTATGGCCGAGCATTTCGAATTCGGAACCGGCGTCGTCACCGGCAGGGGTGCCGAAAACGAGCTGCGTACCTGGGCGTCGATGTAATTGCCGACGTTGAAAACGTCTTCGAGGATGTTGCCGCCCTCGAAGCTCGCCGGGCCGGGTTGCGAGCGGATGATGACCTGGCTGGAATCGGTCTGCCAGCCGCTGCAGAAGACGTTGACGTCTATGGGAATGCCGATGTGACGGTCGGAGGTCACCGGGATCGAGACTTTGATGGTCAGGATGTAAGGAACTTTGACAAACCAGCTGTTCGGCTGGTTCAGCATCTGCGTCGCAAAGCGCGACGGCCGCCATTGCTTCAGCGATTCGATCGATGCGCGCGATGATCGTCCCTGGGCGGCCAGCTGTGCGTTGGTGGCGTCGACCTTGGCTTGCGCCAGGTTGCGGACGGTGTTGGTGATCAGGAACACGCCGAGTTCGGCTTTGCAGGGCCTGTTCGATTGTGTGGGATTGCATGGGGCAAGTGCCGCACTGGGAACCGGCGGCCCCGAAGGCGGCGGCTGGGCGGCCGCAGTGGCCGCCATCAGGCAGAAGAACAGCATCGTGCAGGTTTTCAACATGGTATCCTCGCTCTGTCGTTGGAAACCACCCTCCGGCTAGACGGCAGCATTTGTCCGATGGCGGTTCATCGCCCGCGGGGGATGAATCGCGAAACATCGGGCGGGCCCAGCGACGTTGAGCCGCCGCCGTCCTTTCGGATCGGATGGCTACTGCTTCACGGCGCCTTCGGTTGTCGCCTTCGGCGCGACGACCTTCGGCTTGGGGGTTTTTGGCCCTGGGTCGACTACCAATGCGGCCGTGCAGGAGCATTTGCCCGAACCGCAGTTCAGGTCGCCCTTGCACATTTTGGAATGCCGCATGTCGGTGCAGTCGGCGGTCCCGGAGCAGGAGCAACTGCCTTGCCCAATCGTTCCGGACTGACATTTGAAGCTCCATGCCGGATCGGCGGCAAGGCCGGCCACAGCGAGCGATAAGGCAAAAAGCGTCGTCGAGATGAGCTTGCGCATGAATACCTCCCGGTTCTATCGAACGATGGAACCACGAAGCAGCAACGCCTTCATCTCCCGCGCGGGGGACGAACTCGCATACCGGTGACGATCGTCAATGCTGTCCCTTCAGCACGACGAGATAACCGCGTTCGACGCGAAGCCGGAACGCGATTTGCCCTGCAGTGCCCGGATCCTTGGAAACCTTGTCGATGACATAGCCGCTGGGATGCGAGCCAAGCCATTCTTCCGGTTTGTCGGTGGTTTCGAATGGCTTCTGCAACCGGGCCAGGAAGCCGACTTCGCCTTGATAATCGAAAGCCACAGCCCAGTCCGCATCCTTTCGCTCGTCGATGAAGTTGGCGAGCGGCGTCAGGTCATAGCGTTTGAACGCGGTTGCCGATGCCAGCGCGTGGCCAATGCCGAAAATGACAAGCATGACGACGGCCGAGCTCTTCAGCCTAGCGAGCGGGATCTCCGCCATGAAATAGCCGAACAGGATGACCACGAACGGCAACATCGGCACGACATAATGGGGCTGCTTGCCGGATATCGCGCTGAACACCAGAAAGACGGCAACGAACGAGAACGACAGCAGGCGTAAGGCGCGCAGATCCGGCGACTTCGTCTCGATCAGGCTGCGGATCCGCGCGCGCAGCTTCAACCGCCAGACCTCGGGTATGAAGATCCACGGTATGAACATGACTGGCAGCAGCAGCAGATAGAAATAGAACGGCCGGCCGTGCGAATTGCGCAAATTGCCGGTGACACGCCCCGCCGACTGGTTCCAGACGAGATCATAGACGAAATTGCCTTTTGTCAGGATGGTCGCCGGCACCAGCCAGATCGCCACCGGAATCAGCGCGGCGAGCACTGCCAGGCCCACTCCAGCGAGGAAGTTCGGTGTCGCCAGTCCCGCCCGCCGGTCGCGCCAGAACGGGTAGAACAGGATGGGCGCGCCGATATGGATCAGCACCACCGGGCCTTTCGTCAGCACGCCCATGCCGATGAACAGCCCGGCCAGAACGGCCTGCCAGCGGTTGCCGCTGCGGCCAAAGGCAATCAGCGACAACAGCGCGGCAAGCACAAAGACCGTCAGCAACAGGTCGAACAGGATCAGCGTCGAATAGATGACGAACACGCTGCTTCCAGCGACCAGCCAGGGGATGCGCCGCGCGATGTCGTCACGGCCCGGAAACAGGGTCTTTGCCAAAGCCGTCGTCAGCCAGATGACGAGCGAGGAGGTGGCGAAGATGACCAACATCGCCGCCGGCCGGCTGGCGCCGAAAACGGTCCAGACAAGGTCGATAAGCCAAAACAGCAGTGGCGGCTTTTGCAGATAGGGCGCGAAATTCATCGTCGGGACGAAGATCTGTCCGCTCAGATACATTTCCCAGGTGACGCTGAGATATCGCGTTTCGTCGACGGGCAGCAGTGGCCGGAAAGCGACCGCGATTACGATCAGCCCAAGCAGAAGGAGGTAGGGGAGTAGCCGCTCGGTAGATGTCGGTGTCAAAGATCGAGATCCGTGCCAGAAACAATTTTCATTCCAGCCGAGCATAGTGCCGCGTTTCTGGACCGCGAACGACCGCACCATGATTTTGGCCGAATTGCAACGATGCCGGTTTCGTTTCGCAGAAAGGCTTGGAAAACTGACGGGCCGGGCCTTTTGGACCGCTGCCGGTCGGGGGGAACCCAGTGCAAATCAACTGGAGCGCAAGGGCGGCGACAATTCGCGCATCAACAGTTCGAGCTCGCGCTGATCGCCTGTACCGGTCTTGTCGAAAATCGTCGCCAGCTGCGACTTGACGGTGCCGTCCGAGACGCCGCCGGCCGCGGCGATTTCCTTTCGCGTCAGGCCGGCGGCAACGTGACCGGCGACGCGCCTTTCCGCCGCGGTCAGTCCGAACAGCGCCGCAATGGCGTCCAGCGCCGGGATAGGCGCCGAACCGGCCGCCGCGATGAAGATCGCTGCGGCGGCGCGCTGCGCGATGCGCGCCGAGATTTCACGCCGTGCCAGCGGCATCACATGGGCCACCGCCGGAACGGCCGTCTTGGCCAGGGGAATGTTGATGCCGCAAGGTCCGAGCGCGAATTCGTCGCGCGTGCCGAGCTGGACGGCGCGGCCGATTGCGGCGTTGGCGTTGGCATAGGTGAATGAAAGCTGGCCCGCACGCAAGCAACCGAAATGTTTTCGGCGAGCAGCGCTTCGGCTGACGGGTTGGCGAAGATGATGGTCATGTCTTCGGCGACGATCAGCACCGGATGGTCGAGGCTTTCGATGATGGAGCGGAAGATTTCGGCCTTGCGCCGCTCGGCCTCGAACAGGTCGCCGATGGTCACCGCGCGCCGCACATGCGGCGCCAGCAGGCAGACAAGCTCGAGATCCTCGCGGGAAATCTGGCGCCTGTCCTTGTCGGTGACCACCATCAACGTGCCGATCCGGGTCGGCCGCTTCATCAACGCCACCCAGAAGAAATCGTCCAGGCGGTTGGGTTGCACCCATTCGCGTACGATGCGGCTTTCGAGCCATCTCTGTCGCGTATCCGGGCCTTGCAGGGCGTAGATCGAATCGACGGTGAACGGCACGTCGATCTCCATCTTGGGAACCGCCGCATAGAACGGCACTTGCGAGCCGTAGTCATGCTTCAACGGCTCAAGAACTGCGGGATCGCCGCAGGACACCGAAAACCGCGCGGAACTGCTGATCGTGTCGATGACGGCGAGCATGGCAAGCTGGCCTTCCGCCAGGTTGCAGATGGCCTCGAGTGTCGCCTGCCAGCGGTCGACGTCGGCAATCGAATCGTAGATCGCCTCAACGACCTGCGGCAGCGCGCGACCGGCCGTGCCCGCCAGCGATGACATGAGCCCCTCTCATTTGCCGTCCTTGAGGCAACGAAGCTTCAACTCCTAGAATAACGCTGCGTAAGGTTGCCAACAACCCATTTCATCTGCTTCGCGCGGACGCGAAAATAACATGATCATTTCGCTTTCCCGCCAGCCATTTGCTCCTCGGTTGCGGCAAGACGCTTGCCTTCGCAATGCCGTGACGCCATAAGCAGGAACAGGCGCCGCAGCCGCCGCGAGGACTTGCTTCAAGGACTTGCCACGAGGATTTGGATGAAAACTTTCCTTCTGCAGTTTTTCACCTGGTGGAATAGCCAGACATTGGGAACGCGCTTCCACACCTGGCGGCACGGCAAGAAGGTCGGGCAGGACGAGGTCGGCAACGTCTACTATGAGGGCGGCGTCGATTCGGAAGGCCGCACCCGTCGCTGGGTCATCTACCGCGACTATTCGGAAGCCTCGGCGATTCCGCCCGGCTGGCATGGCTGGATCCATCACCGTGTCGACGTTGCGCCGCCAAGCGAAGAGTACAAGCCACGCGACTGGCAAAAGCCGCATGTGCCGAACCTCACCGGCAGCCCCGCAGCCTATCGCCCGAAAGGCTCAGTGCTGACCAACCAGCATCGTCCGCAGGTGACGGGCGACTACGACGCCTGGACGCCTGGTTCGTGATCGATCGGCGCGACATGCGCGCGGTCTCCACGGGGCGGTCCCCACGACGACGGTCCTTTGTCGCCACAATTGCTGTTTAGCTGTTTGCTGATCCGACAGCAGCAACTAGCCTTGGCGTTAAGAGAATCACCCGGGCGCAAACCACCGGACCTTGCATGAGCATGTTCAGCCGAATTTTGACGGGCGGATTAACCGCGGTCGTTCTCGCTTCTATGGTGGCGCTTGCTGCTGCGCAGGAGTTGGCGCCGCCTGCGCCGGACGCGTCGGTGGCGCCTGCAGCACCCGCAGTATCCGAGCGCATCACCAATCCCGTCGCTGAATTCGCCGGCATCGACAAGATCACCGGCCGTATCATCACCTTCGATGTCTATATCGACGAGACGGTGCAGTTCGGCGCTTTGCAGGTGACGCCGCGCATCTGCTATTCGCGGCCCGAAAACGAAGAGCCTAAGACGGATTCGTTCGTCGAGGTCGACGAGATCACGCTCGACCGGAAAATACGCCGTATCTTCACCGGCTGGATGTTTGCCGAAAGCCCCGGGATCAACGCCGTCGAGCATGCCGTCTATGATATCTGGCTGAAGGGCTGCAAGCAGAAGTCCGACGTGCCGGCACCCGCCGCCCCCAAAACCAACTAGACTTTGTCAGCGCGCGGCGGATACCGCGCTTTGCGGAACCGCATTGTTGCCCGCGCGTTGGGGCCTCTCTACGGTGGAGGTTGCCATGATGATGGCCAACAAGAACGAACTTCTCGACATCGAAAGGGGATTCTGGAGCGGCGGTGCCGACTATTTCAAGGCCAATGCCGATACCGAATGCCTGGTGGCCTTCCCGCAGATGGCGCGGGTGATGAGCAATACCGATCTGGCCGCAACTGCCACGGACCCGAACCGCTGGCGCGATCTCGACATCGACCTCAAGGGCATCATCGAGCCTGGCAGCGACATCGTCATGCTGACCTACGAGGCGCGTGCGACGCGGCAAGATGGCGAAGCCTATGCAGCGCTGGTCAGCACCGGCTATGTCCACCGCGTCAACGGCTGGAAGATGATGTTTCACGCACAGACGCCGCTGGCGACGGCAGCAAAAGGCTGACCGGCTGCTAGAGCAATTCCAGGAAAAGTGTGAACGGTTTTGCGTTTCTGTGAAACGATGAACCATTCCAGTTTATGGAAAAAACACGGCCTCGCCCTTCAGCGCCTCGGCCAGCATCTTCTCGTACTTGCCGCGCGGCACGTCGATTGCGCCGAAGCGTTTGAGATGCTCGGTGGTGAACTGCGTATCGAGCAGTGCAAAGCCGCGCGCCTTCAGGCGTTCGACGAGGTGAACCAGGCAGGCCTTTGACGCGTCGGTCTCCCTGGCGAACATGCTCTCGCCGAAAAACACGCGGCCGAGCGATACGCCGTAGAGCCCGCCGACCATCCGGTCGTCGTGCCAGGCCTCGACCGAATGGCAATGGCCCATCCGATGCAGCTCGATATAGGCTTCGCGGATCGGTGCGTTGATCCAGGTCGACCGCCGTTCCTCGCGCCTTTCGGCGCAGGCCTCGATCGTCGCCTCGAAGTTGAAATCGATGCGGAACTCGAACAGGTTCTTGCGGATCGTCTTTCTCAGGCTTTTCGGTATGTGGAACCCGTCGAGCGGAATGATGCCGCGCGTCTCCGGCCGCACCCAGAACACTTCGGGGTCATTGGCGCTCTCGGCCATCGGGAAGACGCCGGAGGCATAGGCTTTGAGCAAAAGGTCAGTCGGGATGCGATAACCGGGTGCGTAGGGACGGGTCATCGCTTCGCCCCTGTATCACTCGCCTTCGGCCAGGTATTTTTCCAGCCAGTGGATGTCGTAGTCGCCATTGGCGATGTCGGCGTTGCCAACGAGGTCGCGAAACAGCGGCAGCGTCGTCTTGATGCCGTCGACCACGAATTCGTCAAGCGCGCGCCGCAGCCGCATCATGCATTCGACGCGGTTGCGGCCGTGCACGATCAGCTTGCCGATCAGGCTGTCGTAGTAGGGCGGGATTTTGTAGCCGGAATAGACGCCGGAATCGACGCGGATGCCGAGGCCGCCCGGCGTGTGGAAGTGGGTGATGGTGCCCGGCGAGGGGGTGAAGGTGCGCGGATCCTCGGCGTTGATACGGCATTCGATGGCATGGCCATGGAAGCGGATATCCTCCTGGCGCACCGAAAGCCCGCCGCCCGAGGCGACGCGGATCTGCTCGTGCACGAGATCGATGCCGGTGATCGCCTCGGTGACCGGATGTTCGACCTGCAGGCGCGTGTTCATCTCGATGAAATAGAACTGGCCATCCTCATAGAGGAATTCGATCGTGCCGGCGCCGGAATAGCCGAGATCGGCGATCGCCCTGGCGCAGACGCCGCCAATATGCGCGCGCTCCTCGGCATTGAGAGCCGGCGAGGGCGCTTCTTCCCAGACTTTCTGGTGGCGGCGCTGCAGCGAGCAGTCGCGCTCGCCGAAATGCACGCCGCGCCCGGCGCCGTCGCCGAACACCTGCACTTCGATATGGCGCGGCTTCTGCAGATATTTCTCGATATAGACTGCGTCGTCGCCGAAGGCCGCACCCGCCTCCGAGCGTGCCGTCTGCAGCGCCACCTCGAGATCGGCCTCGCTACGCGCCACTTTCATGCCGCGCCCGCCGCCGCCCGCCGACGCCTTGATGATGACGGGGTAGCCGATCGCGGCGGCAATGCGCTTGGCTTCCTTGTCCTCGGTGACCGCGCCGTCGGAGCCGGGCACCACGGGAATGCCGAGGCGTTTTGCGGTACGCTTGGCCTCGATCTTGTCGCCCATGATGCGGATATGGTCGCCGGTCGGGCCGATGAAGGTGATGTTGTGCGCGGCGAGGATATCGGCGAACTTGGCGTTCTCCGACAGAAAACCGTAGCCGGGATGCACCGCGTCGGCGCCGGTGATCTCGCAGGCGGCGACGATCTGGTGGATGTTGAGATAGCTGTCGCGCGACGGCGGCGGGCCGATGCAGACGCTCTCGTCGGCGAGACGCACATGCATGGCGTCGGCGTCGGCGGTCGAATGCACCACCACCGTCTGGATGCCGAGCTCCTTGCAGGCGCGCAGCACCCTGAGGGCGATTTCGCCGCGATTGGCGATGAGGATTTTCTGGAACATCTTTCGCCTGTTCCCGGCTCTACTCGATCACGACGAGCGGCATGCCATATTCGACCGGCTGCGCATCTTCAAACAGGATCGCCGTCACTGTGCCGGCGCGCGGCGAGGGGATCTGGTTCATCGTCTTCATTGCTTCGATGATCAGCAGCGTCTGGCCTTCCTTGACCTTCTGGCCGATTTCGATGAACGGCCTGGCGTCGGGCGACGGTGCCAGATAGGCGGTGCCGACCATCGGCGAGGCAACGGCATTCTTCGACACGTCGGGCGTCGCTGGCACGGCCGCTGCCGCAGGCTGCGCGGCTGCCGGGGCATAGGCCGGCTGAGCTGCGGCGACGGCATGGACGGCCGGGGCCTGCCGCGAGACGCGCACCTTCAGATCGCCTAGCTCGACCTCGATCTCGGTCAGGTTGGTGTCGTTCAGTATGCCCGCCAGATCGCGGATCAGCTGCTGGTCAACACCGTTCTTCTTTATCGACATTTTCGAGCCTTCTGTTTGTTGGCCGGTCATAGGCGTGCAGCCAGCGCCTGCAGCGCCAGCGTGTAGCCGAGCGGCCCGAACCCGCAGATCATGCCGACGGCGACCGGCGCGACCATGGAAACGTGGCGGAATGGTTCCCGCGCGTGGATGTTGGAGAGATGCACCTCAGCGACCGGCAGCGGCGCGACAGCGCGGATGGCATCGTGAATGGCGATCGAGGTATGGCCGTAGGCGCCCGGATTGATGACGATTGCGGCGGCCTTGTCGGCGGCCTCCTGGATCCAGTCGACGAGGTCGCCCTCATGGTTCGACTGGCGGAAATCGATCTCCAGCCCAAGTGCAGCACCTGCCTGCTTGCAGTCGTCGGCGATCGCGGCAAGCGTCTTACCGCCATAGATGCCCGGCTCGCGCTTGCCGAGCGCGTTGAGATTGGGGCCGTTCAGGACGAAAACCGTTTTCAAAAAATGCCGACCTTTCCCGGCGCGGCTCAGCCGGCGCGCCGGACCCTCTATAATGGGCATAGACGCTGGCGAAAAGAGCGCAAGTGCGTTCTTTCGCCGTCCACAACAGCCGGAAAACGGCCCGTGCCGGAAACCCGCAGCCTAATCGAAACCCGAACGCTAATCAGAGCGCGGCCTTCGCCGCCTCGATCTTTTCGGCCAGCACTTCCTGGCCAAGCGCGCCGAACACCACCTCGTTGCCGACCACATAGGACGGCGTTCCGGTGATGGCGAGCTTGGTGGCGAGATCATAGGTCTTGGAGAAGGCCTCAGTGATGCTCGGGTCCTTCATCTTTTCGCGCAGCGCCGCCTCGTCGGCGCCGAGCGACAACGCCACCTTGATTGCCGCCGCCTCGGTGGCGCGCCCCTGGCCGCCGAGCAGCGCATTGTGGAATTCACCGTATTTCTCCGGCTTCATCAAATGGAAGGCCATCGAGACGACGCTCGCCTTCTGCGAATCCGGGCCGAGGATCGGGAACTCCTTGAGCACGAAACGCAGGTCCGGATCGGCCTTGGTCAGCGCGCGCATGTCGTCGATGGCGCGTTTGCAGTAGCCGCAATTGTAATCGTAGAACTCGACGATGGTGACCTTGCCGTTCGGATTGCCGACAACACCGTCAAATGAGGAATTGAAGATCTGGTCCTTGGCGTCTTTGATGACGCCGAGACTGGCGACGCGCTGTTCTTCCTTCTGCTTGGCCTCGAGTGCCTGCTGGGCCTCCAGAAGCACTTCCGGGTTCTTCAGCAGATAGTCGCGGACGATGCCTTCGACTTCGGTGCGGTCGAGCTTGGTTTCCGAGGATGCCATCTGGACAAGCCGCGCCGTGCCGGCCTTCGCCGTCTGCGGATTGCCGGCGACGAAGCCGAACGCCAGCATGGCGAGGGCCGCTGCCACTCCGGTAGTGCCCAGCAGAATTGCCTTGGTCATGATCCTCGATCCTCTTGCCTGTGTTCGGGTCTGCTCGGTTTGGCTGCGTCGCAGCCTGCGTCCGAAAGGTTCACTTCTTCTTACCTGATGGTGCGTAGTTTATTATGTCCTGCGCGCGAAGCCAGCCCGGCTCGCCCCGCTTCATGGTCTGCTGCGCCCGCATGGCGAAGATTTTCGCATTCTTGTAGTCGCCGGAATAAAAATGCCCTTCGGCGGTTGCAAGCTCGGCGGCCGGGATGTTGCCGAGTTCCCCGTAGGCCTGTGCCAGATAGCGGTATCCGTCGGCGTTTTCGCGATCCCGTCCGAGGCCGGTGTTGATCTGCGCCACTGCCTTCTTCAGCGAATCCTGCGTGCCGATGGCCATCAGCGCCTGGCCATAAGAGACCGGCAGCAGCCCGGATCGCGCCGGATCGAGGCTGACCGCCTTGGCATAGGCGTCAGCCGCATCCTTCGGCCGGTTCGCCTTCATCAGGATGTCGCCGCGTAATTCCTGGAAATAGGGATTTTTCGGCTGTTCCTTGATCAACGCGTTGGTCTTGCTGAGCGCCGAGGCCAGATTGCCGAAAAGATAAGTCATCTGCGCGTCGCCATAGCGCGAGGCGAGGCTGCCGGGATTCTTGCGCATCAATCGCGACGCCGCGGCCTGGCCTTGCATATAGGCGGCGATCTTGATGCGCATCATATCGTGGCGCTGCTGCAGTGCCGGCGGGTCGACCTTGTCGACGTAAGGGCTCTGCTTCACCAGCACTTCGAGATTGGCGATACGCTCCTGCGGCATCGGATGGCTGATCCTGTAGGGATCGACTTGCGCGCCCGAGAGCGACAATGCGTTCTGGAAGCGGCCAAACGTCTTCAGCATGCCCATGCCGGACTGGCCGGTTGCATTGAGATAGGTGATCGCCGAACGGTCGGCGGTCATCTCCTCGGTGCGCTGATAGGCGAGGATGCTGCGTTGCGCCATCTCGCCGCCGCCGGCCACCACGCCCATGCCGGCGCCGGCGAGGCCGCGGCTGTTGCTGGTGGCGCCGGCCACCATGGCGCCGGCGCCAAGCAGCGTCGCCAGGATCGCCATCGTCTTGGCGCGCTCGAGCTGTTCGCGCAATTTCTGCTGGTGTCCGCCGGCGATATGGCCGGCCTCGTGGGCGATGACGCCGATGATCTCGTTGGGCGTTTCGGCCGTCATCAGCGCGCCGGTGTTGATGAACAGGCGACGGCCGGCAACGAAGGCGTTGAAGCTCTGGTCGTTGACCAGCACGATGTTGATGGCGTCGCCCGACAAGCCCGCTGCCTTGAAGATCGGCCGCGCGTAATCGCGTACCAGCGCCTCGATCTCTGCATCGCGCACAACCGGCACATTCTGCGCAAAGGCATTGACCGAGCCGGCGATGGCGACCACCGCGGCAAGCGAAAGCGTCGCGAGGGCGCGCGCTGTCCTGGCGATCGTCGATTTGGGTCGGCTCAACATGGCAGCTCCACTGGTAGACGAGTGGGCGAAGGATGAAAAGTCGGCAGCCTAAACTTACCGAACTTGTGATCCCCACACCAATCGGGCATTTGTGCGGCGCGGCCAGCATGGCCGGCACGTGCGGACAAGTGTGGTGGATTGAAAAATGGTTGTTTCGCTTTCGCGCCGCGGCGCGGTCGAACCGTTCCATGCCATGGACATCCTGGCCGAGGCGAATCGGCTGAAAGCCAAGGGCCTGCCGGTCGTTTCCATGGCCGTCGGCCAGCCTTCCGATCCGGCGCCAGCCGGGGTTCGCGAAGCGGCGGCCAATGCCCTGAAAGCAGGCCGCATCGGCTATACCGACGCGCTGGGCCTCGCCGGCCTGCGCAAGGCGATCGCGGCGCATTATGGCGAGCACTACGGGCTTGACGTTTCGCCCGAGCGGATAGCCGTCACCACCGGATCGTCGGCTGCCTTTAACCTCGCTTTCCTGGCAATGTTCGATCCAGGCGACCGCGTCGCCATCGCTGCACCCGGCTATCCTGCCTATCGCAACATCATGGCCGCGCTCGGCATCGACATCGCCGAGATCGAGCTCGACGGCGCCGCCTATCTCCACGCCGAGCACCTGCAAGCCGCGCATCGCGAAAAACCTCTGAAGGGCGTGCTGTTCGCCAGCCCGGCCAACCCGACCGGCGCGGTCATTCCCGCCGGCGATCTCGAGGCGCTGGTCGAGACAGCTCAAGAGCTCGGCATCGCCGTGATCTCAGACGAAATCTACCACCGGCTGGCCTATGCTGCGCCCGACACGACCGCGCTTTCTTTCGGCGCGGATGTGACGGTGATCAATTCCTTCTCGAAATATTATTGCATGACCGGCTGGCGCATCGGCTGGATGGTGCTGCCGCAGGAACTGGTGCGGCCAGTCGAGCGCATCGCCCAGAGCCTCTACATCTCGCCGCCCGAACTGTCCCAGATTGCCGCGATCGAGGCGTTCAAGGCGACAGAAGAGCTGGAGGCGGTGAAGGCGCGCTACGCCTGGAACCGCGAGCTCCTGATGCAACGCCTGCCGGAACTCGGCTTTGCGCTTGCCGCGCCGATGGATGGCGCGTTCTACGCCTTCTGCGACGTCACCAGGCACACCAATGACAGCATGGCGTTTGCGCGCAGGATGTTGGCCGAGGCGCATGTGGCGGCGACGCCAGGCCGCGATTTCGATCCGCTGCAAGGCCATCGCACGATGCGCTTTTCCTATGCCGGCAGCCACGACGACATGGTCGAGGCGATGGCGCGTATCGAACGCTGGCTGAAGTAGCAGGGGCGACGATGCCGGAGTTTGATCAGGCGCCTCAACTCGAACATGCGTTGCGCGACGTCGCTGCCGAAATGGCGGAGCGTACCGATCGCGGCGACGTCGCCAGCTATATTCCCCAGCTCGGCAAGATCGATCCGAAAAAATTCGGCATTGCCGCGGTGACCAATGACGGCCGCGTGCTGACCGCGGGCGATGCCGACGAGGCGTTTTCGATCCAGAGCATCTCAAAGGTGTTCACGCTGACGCTGGCGCTCGGCAATGTCGGCGACGCGCTGTGGCAGCGGGTTGGGCGCGAACCTTCGGGCAATCCGTTCAACTCGATCGTCCAGCTCGAGCACGAGAACGGCATTCCGCGCAATCCATTCATCAATGCCGGCGCCATCGTGGTCTCAGACATCCTGCTTGCCGGCCATCAGCCGCGCGAGGCGATCGGCGAGATCCTGCGCTTCATCCAGTTCCTGGCCGATGACGACACGATCATCATCGATCGCGAGGTCGCGGCGTCCGAACGCGCCACTGGCTTTCGCAATTTCGCGCTTGCCAATTACATGAAATCGTTTGGCAATCTCAATCACGCGCCGGAACTGGCGCTGGGCGTTTACTTCCACCATTGCGCGATCGCCATGAGCTGCCGGCAACTGGCCCTGGCCGGCCGCTTCCTTGCAAATGGCGGCAAGAACCCGGCGACCGAGCATTCCGTCGTGTCGGCCGAGCGCGCCCGCCGCATCGGCGCGATGATGCTGACCTGCGGCCACTATGACGGCTCCGGCGACTTCGCTTTCCGCGTCGGCATTCCCGGCAAGAGCGGCGTTGGCGGCGGCATATTGGGGATCGTGCCGGGCGTCGCGTCGCTTGCCGTCTGGTCGCCTGGCCTTAATGCCAACGGCAATTCCAGGCTGGGCTCGATCGCGCTAGAGAAACTGGCGAAGACAATGAACTGGTCGATCTTCGCGCCATAGTCTTGTCGCCTGGGATTGGGACAAAAAGTCCCGCGCAGCCGATCGCCAGCGCGGGACTTTTTAATCAGAAAGTCTGGCTAATGCACGGAAAGGCTTAGAAAAAGCCCTTCCGTTGCCACCAGCCGGCACGCTTCGGCTTGTCCTCGGCCTTTGCTTCCTCGGTCTTTGCCTCGTCGGGGACGATCGAGGAGACGACCGGCACGACCGGAGCATCCACCGGTACGGGCTTGCGCCGCGACGGCCGGACCTTCGGCGCTTCCTCAGCAGCCGCCACTTCGGTCTCCTGCGACACCGGCGCAGCGGTCTCGCCGGAAGCCACCGACGCCGCCTCGGCAGCCGATGTCTCGGCGCCCGCAATCTCGGCAACTGCTTCCGCCGCAACCTTCTTCGGCTTGGCGGCACGGCGCGGCTTCTTCGGCTTTTCGGCGCTCGGCATGTCGTCGTTCGCCGGAGCAAGCACCGCAAGCTCTTCGGCCGGCGGCGCACCTTCCGGCTCGCCGGTCACGGGCTCTGCTTCCGATACGGCACCTTCTGTTATGGCGGCTGGCTCGCCGGCGCCGGCTTCCAAGCCATCCTCGCCGTCCTCACGGCGATTGCGCTTGCCGCCGCGCTTGCCGCGCCGGCGCTTCTTGCCGTGACCGTCGTCCGCCGCTTCCGCCGTTTCGGCAACATCGGCCGGCGCTTCACGTTCCGCTTCGGCGGCTTGGTCGTCCGAGGCTACGAAGGCGTCGTCTGTCGGCGCCGAAACGGAAGCACCTTCCATAGCAGCGCCGTGCTCGCGGTCGCCATGTTCGCGATCCCCGTGGTCGCGATCGCCATGTTCACGATCCTTGCCGCCGCGCCGTCTGCGGCGCTTGCGGCGCTTGCGATCGCGGCCTTCGCCGTCCTCGCCGGACCTTGGCTGCTGCGGCTGCTGGACAGGGCGTGGCTGCTCGGCCTGCACCGGTGCCTCGTCTTCCTCCTCGATGACGATCTCGTCCTCGGGTTCTTCCGGCTCGACATAGGCCGGGAACGTGCGGACCTCGACGAAGCCTTCCGGCTTTTCGGCCAGCGCACCGCGGAAGATGGCATAGTGTTGTGCACCGACCGCGTCATCGGCTTCGATGGTGATGGTCACGCCGAAGCGGTGCTCGAATTCCACCAGCGTGCCGCGCTTGTGATTGAGCACATAGAGCGCGGTTGCTGCCGGCGTCCGCACCGTGATGTGGCTGCGCGAATCCTTGAGCAGGAATTCCTCGATTGCCCGCACCACCATCAGCGCGACCGAGGAATCGGAGCGCACGTGGCCGGTGCCGCCGCAATACGGGCAAGGCTTCATGGTCGATTCCAGCACGCTGGCACGGATGCGCTGGCGCGACATCTCCATCAGGCCGAAATGCGAGATGCGGCCGACCTGGATACGGGCACGATCGTTCTTGAGGTGATCCTTCAGCCGCTTCTCGACGGAGCGGTTGTTGCGGTTCTCCTCCATGTCGATGAAGTCGATGACGATGAGGCCGGCGAGATCGCGCAGCCTCAATTGCCGGGCGACTTCCTCGGCGGCTTCCAGATTGGTGTGGAGTGCAGTGTCCTCGATCGAGTGCTCCTTGGTGGAACGGCCCGAATTGACGTCGATGGCGACCAGCGCTTCCGTCTGGTTGATGATGATGTAGCCGCCGCTCTTCAGCGTCACCTGCGGCTGCAGCATGCGGTCGAGCTGCGCTTCGATGCCGTTGCGCACAAAGATTGGCGTCGTGTCGCGGAACGGCTGAACCACCTTGGCGTGGCTCGGCATCAGCATGCGCATGAAGTCCTTGGCCTCGCGGTAGCCTTCTTCGCCGGAAACCAGGATCTCGTCGATATCCTTGTTGTAAAGGTCGCGCACCGAACGCTTGATCAGGCTGCCTTCCTCGTAAACCAGGGCAGGGGCCGTGGATTGCAGCGTCAGATTGCGGACGTTTTCCCAAAGCCGCATCAAATATTCGTAGTCGCGCTTGATCTCTGCCTTGGTGCGGCTTTCGCCGGCCGTACGCAGGATGACACCCATGCCCTGCGGCACTTCGAGATCGGCGACGACTTCCTTCAGCCGCTTGCGGTCCTGCGCATTGGTGATCTTGCGCGAAATGCCGCCGCCGCGTGCCGTGTTCGGCATCAGCACCGAATAGCGGCCGGCCAGCGACAGATAGGTGGTCAGCGCTGCACCCTTGTTGCCGCGCTCTTCCTTGACGACCTGCACCAGCAGGATCTGCCGGCGCTTGATCACTTCCTGGATCTTGTACTGGCGGCGCACTGGCTTGCGCCGGTTGCGCACTTCTTCTAGCGCGTCTTCGGCGCCGACCGATTCGACCTCGTGATCGTCCGGATGCGAGGATTGCACCTCTTCCAGCATGCCGCGGTCATTGTCTTCGGAGGTTGCTTCGCTGCTTGTCTCGGCCCCGCTTGTCTCGGGCCCGCTTAGCTCGACTTGCGGGACGGCTTCCGAGATTACGTCGGCATCGATGCTGGCAGCGATGGAACTGGAACCGCCTTCGGACGGCTCGGTCTCACCGCGATCGGCGACTTCATCGCTCTGTCCGGCAGCATCCTCGCTCTGTCCGGCAATGTCGGACATGGTGTTGTCGGCAGCGGAATCCAGGTTTTCTGCGACGGCATCTTCGCCGTTCTCGCTATTCTCACCGTCGGACGCGCCTGCCTCGCGCCTGTGTTCGCCGCGGTCGCGGGTCTTGCCGCCGCGCCGGCGTCCGCGCTTGCCACGGTCGCGGCTCTGGCGGTCCTCGCCTTCGGCGACTTCCTCGTCCTCTTCGTCCTGGGCCTCCTGTGCTTCCGCACGCAGCAGCGCCTGACGGTCGGCGACCGGAATCTGGTAGTAGTCGGGGTGTATTTCACTGAAGGCGAGGAAACCGTGACGGTTGCCGCCATATTCGACAAAGGCTGCCTGGAGGGAAGGTTCGACGCGCGTTACGCGGGCGAGATAGATGTTTCCTTTGAGCTGCTTCTTGTCCTGGGATTCAAAGTCGAATTCTTCAATACGGTTACCGCGAACGACGACAACGCGTGTTTCCTCCGGGTGGGAGGCGTCTATCAGCATTTTGTTGGGCATTATCTCGTTTCCTCCCGGCAGCCGTCGGCCGCAGCTTGCAGGACAATGCCCGCTGCCGTGGACCTGGAACATGGGTGCCGGACAATTGAACGTCCGCCGGCCGCTGCCTGAGCGCCATGGCGGTGCCGCCCGCAGCCGTAGTGGCGCGGTTTGTTGCGGACCTTTCCATGATTGCGCTTGAAGCCATCGTCACCAGCAGAACCTTTTGAACCAAAGCCCGGGAAAAACCGGACCAGCTTGTTTGCTCATACAGAGCCGGCACGGGACAATCCCGGCCGTTTTGCTCACGCAGGCGATTCCCCCGCCACGGGAGCACGCCTGCGAAAATCGTCGCGATCACCGATGCCTTCTTCGCCTGAAGCGAAAGGAGCCGTCTTGCGTCTGACCTGTAGCAGGAAGCTGCGGAGGAGGACGGTTCCAGGATTGCAGTGATCCACCATCGCTTTTATGATTTGGCGGGTTGGAAGGCAACCCCGATTCCCGATGCCGGCAAAAAGCCGTTCCGCAGCGGAAGCCCCGGTCCCAAGCCTTCCATGAAAAGGCTTGGTTAACCTTCTCTGGATACCAATCGTTAATCGAGTTCGCGGCCTGCCAGAACTTTGACAAGCAATAAGGCACTTCGACAAGCCATCGGGCATGACGCCAAACGGGAGCGACTGGTAGAAAGATGGGACTGGCAGGCTTCGCAGACAAGGGCCGTCATCATGGAGGCCGGTTCTTCCGCACCGCCTGCCTGCTGCCGCTGATCCTGGCTTGCCTGGTCTTTTCGCCGCTTTCGCGTGCTGCCGACGCACCGCTCGGTGCCACAAGCTACAAGATGGCCGGCGATGCCACCAAGATGCGCATCGTCATCAATTTCGACCGCGAGCCCGACATCAAATGGTTCCTGCTGCGCGGCCCCAATCGTCTGGTCATCGATCTGCCGGCCACGAGATTCGCCCTCAATGCCAAGGATGTGAAGCCGCGCGGGCTTGTCCGCGCCGTGCGTTACGGCGAACTCGGCGAGAGGAAATCGCGGCTGATTCTCACCGGCAAGGGACCGTTCGCCGTCGACAATCTCGACGTGCTCAAGAACGATGACGGCAAGGGCTACCGCATCGCCATCGACATGTCGGCGGCGTCGCAGCGGGAATTCGATGCGGCGCTCGCCAATCAGGCGCTGACCACCGGCTCGACGGTCTCCGCCGACAAGGCCGGCAGGGTCGGTACCGGGCCGGTCTCCAATCCGGGCCATCGTTTCACCGTCGTCATCGATCCCGGCCATGGCGGCATCGACGGCGGTGCCGAGGGCCTGAACGGTACGGTCGAGAAGAACGTGACGCTCGCCTTCGCCATGGAACTGCGCGACAAGCTCGCCGCCGGCGGCAAATACGACGTGTTCCTGACGCGTGAGACCGATGTGTTCCTGCGGCTCGACGACCGCGTGCGCATTGCCCGCCAGCATGAGGCCGACCTGCTCATCTCGATCCATGCCGACACGATCAGCCTCAAGGGCATCCGCGGCGCTACCGTCTACACCGTGTCCGACAAGGCTTCCGATCCCGAGGCGCAAGCGCTTGCCGACCGTGAAAATCTTTCCGACCAGTTCGCCGGCATGGAGATCAAGGACGACAGCAAGGAAGTGACCGATATCCTGATCGACCTGATCCGCCGCGAGACGCATAATTTTTCGATGAGCTTTGCCCATACTCTCGTCGGCCAGCTTTCCACCAGCGTCGGCCTGATCAACAACCCGCAGCGTTCTGCCGGCTTCAAGGTGCTGAAGGCGCCGGATGTTCCATCCGTGCTGGTCGAACTCGGCTATCTGTCAAATGCCAAGGACGAAGCACAGTTGCTCAGCGCCGATTGGCGCAACAAGGCGACCCAGAGCATAACCAACGCCGTTGCACTGTTTGCTTCGGCCAAGAGCGGAACGGGGGCCGGAGGCTGAAATGCCCGCCGGCGCCCACAACCTGAAGCAGCGTTGCACGGCGACAACACCCTGTGCTTTTATTTCCGGCATTCGAAACCGAAATTCCATGCTGCCGTATTTTGCCCACATGGTCGCGACATGGGTTTTGCGATTACGGTTTGGGATCGTCCCGAAAGCTTGCGTGAAGGGCGGCTTCGTTTAGGAAATTCCCGAACCAAGGACTGGAGCGGGTATGATTCGTCTCATTGGCTATTTCTTCGGCATCGGCACGACGCTGGCCCTTTTGGTCGCGGCGGGCGTGGCGATCTATATCGGCCATTTGTCGAAGGACCTGCCCGATTACGAGGTGCTGGCCAAATACGAGCCGCCGGTGACGACCCGCATCCACGCGTCGGATGGCGCGCTGATGGCCGAATATGCGCGTGAGCGGCGGCTTTATCTGCCGATTCAGGCGATCCCGGATCGCGTCAAGGCGGCCTTCCTGTCGGCCGAGGACAAAAATTTCTACAACCACCCCGGCATCGACGTGACTGGCCTTGGCCGCGCCATTGTCGTCAATCTGCAGAATGTCGGCTCGGGAAAGCGCCAGGTCGGCGCCTCGACCATTACCCAGCAGGTGGCGAAGAACTTCCTGTTGTCTTCAGACCAGACCTACGAGCGCAAGATCAAGGAGATGATCCTCGCCTTCCGCATCGAGCAGGCCTACTCGAAGGATCGCATTCTCGAGCTCTATCTCAACGAGATTTTCTTCGGCTTCGGCGCCTATGGCGTCGCCGGTGCTGCGCTCACCTATTTCGATAAATCGGTGAACGAGCTCACCGTGGCCGAGGCCGCCTATCTCGCCTCTCTGCCGAAGGGTCCGAACAACTATCATCCCTTCAAGCATGCCGATCGCGCCTTGGAGCGCCGCAACTGGGTCATCGACCAGATGGTCGAGAACGGCTACGTCACACATGAAGAAGGCGAGAAGGCCAAGGCCGAGCCGCTCGGCGTCACGCCGCGCCGCACCGGCAATTATCTCTTCGCCGGGGAGTATTTCACCGAGGAAGTGCGTCGCCAGATCATCGCGCGCTATGGCGAGAATGCGCTCTACGAAGGCGGCCTTTCCGTCCGCACGACGCTCGATCCGAAGATGCAGCTGATTGCCCGCAAGGCCATGCAGAACGGTCTCATGAAGTTCGACACGCTGCGCGGCTACCGCGGGCCGGTCACGAGCATCGACATTTCCGGCGACTGGGGCGTGCCGCTGGGCAACGTCAAGCGATTGGAGGACGTGCCGGAATGGTCGCTCGCCGTCGTGCTCGACAGCTCGGCCACCGGCCTGTCCATCGGCCTGCAGCCGACGCGCCAGATCTCCGGCGAAATCGTCAAGGACCGCGTCGAAGGCACTGTCAGCAAGGAAGACATGAGCTTCGCCATGCGCCACGTGGTCGACGGCAGGACCGTCAAGGCGAAGTCGCCGGCCGACGTGCTGAAGCCGGGCGACGTGATTTTCGTGCAGAAGAACGACGGCTCGGACAACAGCTACAGCTTGCGCCAGGTTCCTGAAGTGGAAGGTGGCCTGATCGCCATGGATCCGCATACCGGACGCGTCCTGGCCATGGTCGGCGGTTTCTCCTACGCGCAATCGGAGTTCAACCGGGCGACGCAGGCCATGCGCCAGCCCGGATCGTCGTTCAAGCCGATCGTCTATTCGGCCGCCCTCGACAATGGCTATACGCCTGCCTCGGTGATCATGGACGGGCCGATCACCATCCAGAGCGGCAACACGACCTGGACGCCCAAGAATTACGACGGAACGGTGGCCGGCCCGGCGACCTTGCGCTCCGGTATCGAGAAATCGCGCAACCTGATGACGGTGCGGCTTGCCAACGACATGGGCATGAAGCTGGTCGTGGAATATGCCGAGCGTTTCGGTGTCTACGACCATCTGGCGCCGTATCTGCCGATGGCGCTGGGATCCGGCGAGACGACGGTGATGCGCATGGTGTCGGCCTATTCGATCATGGCCAATGGCGGCAAGTCGATCAAGCCGTCGCTGATCGACCGCATCCAGGACCGGTATGGCAAGACCGTCTTTAGGCAGGACGAACGCGGCTGCTCGAACTGCAACGCCGCAGAATGGCAGAACCAGCCCGAGCCGGAGCTGGTCGACAACTCCGAGCAGGTGCTCGATCCGATGACGGCCTACCAGATCACATCGATGATGGAGGGCGTCGTGCAACGCGGTACCGGCGCCACCATCAACGAACTCGGCCGTCACATCGCCGGCAAGACCGGAACGACCAACGACGAAAAGGATGCCTGGTTCATCGGCTTTACGCCGAACCTCGTTGTCGGCCTCTATATGGGCTACGATCAGCCGAAAGGTCTCGGCAAGGGCGCGACCGGCGGCGGCCTTGCCGCGCCGATCTTCAAGGACTTCATGCGCGTGGCGCTGGACGGCACGCCCAATGTCGACTTCAAGGTTCCGGAAGGCATGAAGCTGATTGCGATCAATCGCAAGACCGGCATGCGGGCCAACGCGGGCGACGCCGGAGCCTTCATCGAAGCCTTCAAGCCGGGTACCGGTCCCGCCGACAGCTACTGGGTGATCGGCATGGGTGCGGACGGCTCCAACGCCACCGGCGGGGCGCTGTCGCCGCAGGCCAACCAGGCCATCCAGTCGGGCGGCGGCGGGCTCTACTGACAATCGCTACATTGTGTCGGGCCGGCTTGACGATCATGGTCGAGCCGGCCCATCCCGCTTTACAGGGGCCGGTGCTTTACAGGGGCGGGCGCTTTACAGGAGACCGTGCCGTCCCTATGTATCGCGCCACCAAACCGCCATCCAGCAACAGGACAGAACAGCCAGCCATGCGCGCGGAAACGCAAAATATTGTCGACGAGATCAGGCAGGCGATCACCCTGCTGAGGAGGCATCTTTGACTGGGACCAAGCCATAAAGCGGCTTGAGTACCTGAACGTCCGCGCCGAGGATTCCAGCCTCTGGAACGAGCCGCTGGAAGCGCAAAAGCTGATGCGCGAGCGTCAGGGCCTCGAGGAAGGCATTGCCGCGGTCAAAGGCCTCACCCAGGCCCTGGAAGACAATATCGGCCTGATCGAGCTTGGCGAGGAAGAGGGCGACGAGGGCGTCATCGCGGAGGCCGAAGCGGCGATCCGCTCGATGCGCGGCGAGGCCAAGGCGCGCCAGATCGAAACGCTGCTGTCGGGCGAGGCTGATACCAACGATAGCTATCTGGAAGTCCATGCCGGCGCCGGCGGCACCGAAAGCCAGGACTGGGCCTCGATGCTTCTGCGCATGTATACGCGCTGGGCCGAGCGCCGCCGCTTCAAGGTCGAGGTGCTGGAAGTGCATGACGGCGAAGAAGCCGGCATCAAGTCCGCCACGCTGCTGGTCAAGGGCCACAACGCCTATGGCTGGCTGAAGACGGAATCCGGCGTGCATCGTCTCGTGCGGATTTCGCCCTATGACAGCAATGCGCGCCGCCACACCTCCTTCGCCAGCGTTTGGGTCTATCCCGTCATCGATGATACGATCGACATCGACGTTTCCGAATCCGACGTCCGTATCGACACGTATCGTTCCTCGGGATCGGGCGGCCAGCACGTCAACACCACCGATTCGGCGGTGCGCATCACCCATCTCGCCACCGGCATCGCGGTCGCCTGCCAGGCGGAGCGCTCCCAGCACAAGAACAAGGCGAAAGCCTGGGAAATGCTGCGCTCGCGGCTTTACGAGGAAGAGCTGAAGAAACGCGAAGCGGTGGCGAACGCCACGGAAGCGTCGAAGAGTGATATCGGCTGGGGCCACCAGATACGTTCCTACGTGCTGCAGCCCTATCAGTTGGTGAAGGATCTGCGCACCGGTGTCGAGAGCACCAGCCCGTCGAGCGTGCTCGACGGCGACCTCGACGATTTCATGGAAGCCTCACTGTCGCAGCGGATCGAGGGTGGCGCTGGTGAAACGGTGGCCGATATCGACTGAGGGTGGCGGCACCAGTCCGGCAGTACCTGGTTTCATCACGCGAGAGTTACGGCCATCGCGCGAGAGTGACGAGCTCTCAATTTGAACTTACCTGTCGTTCTACAACTTTGTTTTTCATCGAATTTTTCAAAATCGATTTCGGCTTTTGACGCGGATGCCTCGGGCCTGCCGGTGCCAAGCCTGGAACCAGCGCGAGCCGATCCCGTTATTGGCGATCCCACTGCCGGGGTTGACCAGGTTTCGTCAATCAGGACGGCAGGTTGGTTCCGGTTGCAGAGGTCGGCGTTCGGTTGCGACAGCAATTCCTTGCGCCAACCAAGGAATCAGCCCAGCATTCATGCGCTGGGGAGGAAAAAAGCATTTATGGCCGGACGCGGCGTATCTGCGACCTGACGATCCGGCCACTGGGAAGACACGTTCCGGGAACGGGCAAGCGAGATGCTTGACAACCGTTGATAGGAACTGCGCTCATGCCTGCTCTCACAACCAGACCGGCCCCAGTCGCCCGCACGGCGCGCCGACTCCTGAATTCACTTGTCGCGGCAGCGGTTTTGATAGCTGCCGCCATTCCATTTGCAGCGCCTGCTCTGGCGCATGATGCCAAGCCGACCGCGGCCATGCCGCAAGGCTGGAGCTATCCGTTCTCCTGCTGCTCGGGCTATGATTGCCGCGAGGTCTCTCAGACATCGATCAGCGAACGTCCCGAGGGCTATGTCATCAAAGGGACCGGGGAAGTCGTGGCCTATAGCGACAAGCGGATCAAGAATTCGCCCGACGGCGAATATCATTGGTGCTCCGTTGCCGGTGCCAATGACGGAAAGACCATCTGCCTGTTCGTGCCCCCATCGTCCTATTAGCGCATGACGCCCAAAAGCTTGCCCGCGGGGTGACACCGAGGGGTGCAGCGGTTTTGAATCGGTGGGCCTTCGAACGGCAACCCAGTACTTTTAACCTGTGCATCGCAGGCTCACAGGTCGCTGACAGGCAGTTGTCAGGAGCGTTCCTTTATGCTGCCTTTGCCGTACGGGGCGGCGGCATTGTGAGGGACTAAATCCATGACCATCAAGGCAAGCTGCCACTGCAAGGCGACGACATTCGAGGTTTCGCAAGCGCCACAGACAGTGACGCGATGCACCTGTTCCTTCTGTTCGAAACGCGGTTCGTTGTGGGCCTATTACACCCCATCGCAATTCAGGCTCACCAGCCCGCCGGAGAATGTCTCGTTCTACCAGTGGGGATCAAAAACCATAAAACACGGTTTTTGCGCCGCCTGTGGCTGCGGCACCTTCACCGAGACGCCGGACTGGTCGACAGGCGAGCCGAATTTCGACAATCCGAAGATCAGCGTGAACTCGCGGCTGTTCGACGATTTCGATCTCGACAAGGTCGAAGTGGTGGTCATCGACGGCAAGAATCTCTGGTAGCCGGTCGAATTGCGGTGGTCGCGCGAGCCGCTGCAGGCGTGTGGAATTGAGCCGGGGAAAGCCGCGGGAGCGGCTTTTGCTGGTCCGCTTTTCGCCGCATTTCATGTTACAAGTCTGCTGGAAGGGCTGATGCGGTGCGCCGTTGCGCGGCCGTGGAATGGAGAGGGACCACCGTATGAAAAAGATTGTGCTCGCCGTCGTGGCGACGGCTGTGCTCGTGAGCGCATGCACCACCGATCCCTACACCGGGGAACAGAAGGTTTCCAACACCGCTGCCGGCGCCGGTCTCGGTGCTTTGGCGGGTGCCGGGCTCGGCATGCTTGCCGGCGGCAACGACCGCCGCAACGCGCTGATCGGCGCGGGCATCGGTGCGCTTGCCGGCGGTGCCATCGGTGCCACCATGGACCAGAATGAGGCCGAACTGCGCCGGCAGCTTCAGGGCACCGGCGTCAGCGTCACCCGCACCGGCGACCAGATCATCCTCAACATGCCGTCCGACATCACCTTCAACGTCGACCAGGATGCGGTGAAGGCCGGTTTCTATCCGGTGCTGAATTCAGTGGCCCTTGTGCTGAAAAAGTTCCGCCAGACCACGGTCGACGTGTTCGGCCACACCGACTCGACCGGCAGCGACGAGCACAATTTCGACCTGTCGCAGCGGCGCGCATTGGCGGTCGCCAACTATCTGTCTGGACAGGGCGTCGATTCCCGCCGCTTCGCCGTCACCGGCTTCGGCAAGACGCGTCCGATCGCCTCCAACGCGACCGCTGCCGGCCGGGCTCAGAACCGCCGCGTCGAGATCCAGCTGTCGCCGCTCACCTGAGGCAAGCGCCCGAACCGGGAGCGGCCCCGCAAAGGGGCCGCTCTAAATGGTTGTGGCGGACCGCCGGCCGCCGGCGCCCTTCGTTCGTGATGTCAGGACGGGGTTCGTGATGTCAGGACCGGGCCGGCTGATCGACAATCGCGGCAACGATCCGGCGCACGATCGGAAGCACGATCAGCAGACTGGGAAACGCGACAAGCCATGAAGCGCCCCATGCATAGCTCCAGGCCGCTATAAACCCGTTCGTCCAGCCTGCGCCGATTGCCGTCGAAACCGCCGAGACAATCGAGGACATCAGAATTGAAAGAACCAACGGCATCACCACCGCGCCGTAGGAGGGCGGCAGCTTTCTCAATTTGAAGGCTCGGTCCGGTGATGCTTGCATCGAAATCTTCCAATCAAAAATGTGCGTAAGCGTTGTGAGGACGATCAGGCGGCATATGCCGTCTGCAGCGCCAATTCCCGAATGAAGCTTCGCAGCGAACGCGGCTCGCGGCCAAGCGCGGCGCGCAACGTCAGGCTGTTCCCGCCGAGGCCGTATTTGGCGTAGTGGCTGTGTACTTTGGCCAGCATCTGCAACTGGCGGTCGGTATAGGGAAGGCGGGCCTTCGCCGCCCAGTCCTGAAATGTCGGCTCGCCCGCCGAAACCGGCCGGCCAAGCGCTTGGCTCATCATGGCGACGACCTCTTCGCGACTGTGCATACCGTCGGCGCACAGCTCGAGGGTCGCATAGGACAAACGCGCTTCGGTCAGTGCGATCGCCGCCACTTCAGCGACATCGCGGTAGTCGACGCGGGCGAGCTTCGCCGTCTTTGGAAACGGCTCGGCGAAAACGCCGTGCTCGACAACGGACGGCCAGGCGGCCGCGATATTCTGCATGAAATTGGCCGGGTGCAGAATGGTGTATTCCATGTTTGTCGAATAGAGGGCAGCTTCGACGGGTATCTTGCTTGCATGGTTTTCCAGCCTCGTATTGGTGGGCTGGATCACCGACGAAAAGACGAACTTTCGAACGTCTGCTCGCGCCGCTGCCTCAACCATGGCAACCCCCATGGCGGCTTCGTCGGGAGCAAAGGCCGGTCCGATGTGGAAGACACCGTCGACACCTTTCACGGCCTGCTCAAGGCTCTGATGGTTGCGCAGATCTCCGATCGCGATCTCGGATGCGCCGGCTTTCCGGGCTTTTTCGGCACTCGCGGCGTCACGAACAAGCGCCCGAACCCCGGCATTGCGGCGGACGAGTTCAGGCACCACCAAGCCGGCAACGCGGCCTGCGGCGCCTACGACCAGGATGGTTGGACTGGGTGTTCGCATGACGATCTCCTTCCCTCGAGTCTGCCTTTCGGCCAATGCGGGGAAGATAAAGTCTGGCGAACTTCGTTACAATTCATCGATTTTGCGATAGTTTCTCTCGATTTTCGGGAGAAATAGGCGATGAGCCGGATAGATGATTTCGAAGCCTTCATTGCCATTGTCGAACATGGCAGCCTGACGGCTGCCGCACGCCGGCTGAACCGCTCGCTGCAGTCGATCAGTCGGTCCCTGGCGACATTGGAGGAATCAATCGGGGTCGAGCTTCTGCACAGGACGACACGCCGCTCGACGCCGAGCGAAGCCGGAGCGGTCTTTTTCCAGCGCATCAAACCCGCCGTCGAGGAAATTAACGAAGCCAGGCTTCAAGCAGCCAATCGACGGTCGGAGCCATCCGGCATCCTGCGTGTGAGTGCCCCGGTTCTGTTCGGCCCGGACTTCCTCGTGCCGGTTATCGCCGACTATATGCGGACATATTCCCGGGTCGAGGTTGACCTCCAGCTTTCCGACGAATTTGTCGATCTTGATGCCGAGGGTCTCGATCTGGCGGTAAGGATCGGCAATTTGCCGGATTCCAATTTACGTGCGAAGCGCCTGGGGGCGCTGCGGCGCGTGGTGTTCGGCGCACCTGCCTACTTCCAGCAACAAGGCCGACCGGCCCATCCGCTCGAATTGCGTGAGCATGAATGCATCGTACGAACCGTCGACGGCCGCCCAGGCGAATGGATGTTTCAGATTGAAGGTAAGCCCCGGCCGGTGAAGGTCGCGGGCACCTTCCGGTCGAATTTGATGATATCGATCTATGCGGCCGCGGTTCACGGATTGGGTTTGGGCTACTCGCCGCTTTGGCAGGTAAAACACCTCGTGGACGATGGCCGCCTGGAACTGGTTCTGACCGAATTCGAGCCAGTGCCGGTGCCAATACACGCCGTGTGGCCGGAAGGCAGATCGTCCTCGGCCAAAGTTCGCGCTTTTCTGGACCTGCTGGCATCCCGCCTGGAGCTCAAGAACCTTTAGCGCAAAGCGATGCAAGCCCTGGAAATGTGCCACGGAAGGGTGTCATCTGGAAGGAACTGCGCGTCGGTGTACGCGCGAACGCCGTCTCAGACCTTGGCGACGATGCGCATAAAGGCTGGCATGTCGTCGCCGAAGCCGACGGTTGCGTCATTGTCTTCCTGACGCTGGCGGGCAGGGCGCTCGCGCTGTGGCCTGGTGTCGCCGGGTTCCGGCGCGCGCCGTTCGTTGCGATCGGGCGAAGCTTTGCGTTCGGTGTTTTCGGAGCGGATCGCGTCCTTGCGGGTACGCCGCTCGCCAATGTCGGCGACGGCGGCTTCGGCCACGACCGGCTGTTCCTCGCTAACCGCTTCCGGCGCCGTTTCCTCGCCACGTTTGGCCTGGCGTTCACGCGGTTTGCGTTCGCCCCTGTCCTTGGCGTCGTCCTTTCGGCCGGCGCGGCGTGGTGCACCGCGGCCACGGCGCGGGGCCTCATCCTCGCCGCCCTCGCTGGCGACGACCGTCGACAGGTCGCCGTCGTGCCATTCGATCTTGGTGCCGATCAGCCGCTCGATGGCGTCGATGTATTTGGTGTCCGATTTGGTCGCGATGGTGAAGGATTTGCCGGAGCGTCCGGCGCGGCCGGTACGGCCGATGCGGTGGACGTAATCCTCGGCGTGGATCGGCACGTCGTAATTGAAGACATGGCTGACATCGGGAATGTCGAGGCCGCGCGCCGCGACGTCCGAAGCAACGAGGTAGCGCAGCTTGCCGTCGCGGAAATTGGCCAGCATCTGCATGCGCGCACGCTGGTCCATGTCGCCGTGCAGAGCGCCGGCGTCGAAATCATATTTCAGCAGCGAGCGGAACAGCTCCGATACTTCGATCTTGCGGTTGCAGAAGATGATGGCGTTCTTCAGCTCGGCATCCTCGGCCTTCATCAGATTGCGCAGCGTCTCGCGCTTGTCCCAGGGCTTTGGCCCGGATTTCACCAGCCGCTGGATGATGTTGGTGGCGGCAGATGCTGCCTTCGACACTTCGACGCGCACCGGCGCGTGCAGGAATTTCTCGGTGAGCTTGGTGATCTCCGGCGGCATCGTCGCAGAGAAGAACAGCGTCTGCCTGGTGAACGGGATCATCTCGCAGATACGCTCGATGTCGGGGATGAAGCCCATGTCGAGCATGCGGTCGGCCTCGTCGATGACGAGGATCTCGACGCCGTTGAGCAGGAGCTTGCCGCGCTCGCGATGGTCGAGCAGACGGCCGGGGGTCGCAATCAGCACGTCGGCGCCGCGCTCGAGCTTCTTGTCCTGCTCGTCGAAGGACACGCCGCCGATCAGCAGCGCGATGTTGAGCTTGTGGTTCTTGCCGTATTTGACGAAGTTTTCCTCGACCTGCGCGGCGAGCTCGCGCGTTGGCTCGAGGATCAGCGTGCGCGGCATGCGGGCGCGGGCGCGGCCCTTTTCCAGCCGGGTGAGCATGGGCAGGACGAAGGACGCCGTCTTGCCGGTGCCGGTCTGGGCAATGCCCAGCACGTCCTTGCCGAGCAAGGCGTGCGGGATAGCACCAGCCTGGATCGGCGTCGGCTCGGTGTAGCCGGCATCGGTAACTGCGGAAAGGACCTTCGGCGACAGGCCGAGGTCTGCGAAGGTCAACGCTTCTTGAGCGATCTGGGTGTCTGAGGACAAGTTTGGCTGTCTTTGGCTGGTTCGGGGGCGCAACATAAGCAGTCGCGGCAAGCGCCGCGCGCCTGCAAGATTGGTATTGCAGGTAGGCGCAAGCCCACGATTTGTCAACACAAACGGGCGGCATTGGCGCGATTGTGAAGTCGTAGCGTTAATCGCGATGCTTAATTTGCGCAGTGGCTGCTGCGCCGGCTCAATACCTGAACTGTTCGGCGAGAATGCGCTCGTTCCACGAATGGTTGGGATCGAACAGCAGCGTCGCCGTTGCCGTCGGCGATTCCCTCACCGTGACCGTGGTCACCGCCTTGACCTCGGTGTGGTCGGCGGCGGCGTTTACCGGCCGCTTTTCCGGCTCCAGAATGTCGAAACGCACGATCGCCTTGTTGGACAGCAGCGCGCCGCGCCAGCGGCGCGGACGAAACGGGCTGACCGGGGTCAGCGCCAGCAGCGGAGCGTCGAGCGGCAGGATCGGCCCGTGCGCCGACAGATTATACGCGGTCGAGCCGGCCGGCGTCGCAATCATCACGCCGTCGCAGTGCAATTCCTCCAGCCGCTCTTGCCCATCCACGGTGATGCGGATCTTGGCGGTCTGGTAGGACTGGCGCCAAAGCGCGACCTCGTTGATCGCCAGCGCCGAAATCGTCTCGCCCTCCGCCGTCACCGCCTGCATCTCCAGCGGACGGATCGTTTCGGCAACGGCCGCCGCAATGCGCCCGGTCAAGCCGCTGGCGCGGTATTCGTTCATCAGGAAACCGATGGTGCCACGGTTCATGCCGTAGACCTTCTTTCCCGTGCTCATCGTCTCGCGCAAGGTCTGCAGCAAAAAGCCGTCGCCGCCGAGCGCCACGACGATCCCGGCTTCTTCGACGGATGCCTGGCCGTAACGTGCCGAAAGGCTTTCCAGCGCCGCATTGGCGTCGGCTGTACCGGATGAGACGAAGGCGAAACGGCTGGCGGTTTTGCTCATGGCTCTCAACGACAACCGATTGGCGATGACCGTTTGGCGACCGATTGGCGGCGACCGGTTGCTGGGCCGCGCCAGCGCCGGGTTAGCATGGGTGGGCATTTCTGCAAAGGGAGGGAGGTGCCTTGAGTTGGCCGCCAAACAAGCCGCACTCGCGCATCATGTCGGAGGACAAAATGATGTGATGGTTAAGACCCGCCTTAAACTCTCGTAAAGCCGGATCGATCATGTTAGCCGGCAGCGGACGGGCGGCGTGGGGGCTAACCAGTCGAGGCCGATCTATTGCCGCTGGCACGCTTGATTATCGTATTCCTGATGCTGGCAAGTTTTGCCCTGGCTTTCGCGGAACTGGTGCGCCAGTCGGAGGAAAAGAGTTTTAGACCCGAGCCCACGGCATCACGCTGCGGCGACGCGGCGGGGACACCCTGTCCGCAAAGGGCGCTTTGACGCTGTAACGCTGGTCCTTATCGGGCGAGCAGATGGCAGCCGGCTTGGCGCTTTTGCGCGAGATACTCGTCGACAAGCTGGCGATAGCGGACTTTGCCGAAGCTCGGGAAATGGCCGCCGTGCACGACCGAGACCTCGAGATCGCGCATGCGCAGCAGCGATGCGACATAGTCGTCGATATCGGAGTGATAGACGTCGTCGATCAGCGGGCCGTCATAGATGATGTCGCCGGAAAACAGGATGCCCGTCCTGTTTTCGTAGAGCGCAATGCCGCCGGGTGAATGGCCGGGCGTGTGGATGACCTCGAAGGCACGGTCGCCGAGATCGAGGATATCGCCTTGCTCGAGCAAGCGGCCGGCTGGTGCGGGCAGGATCCGATAGCGTGCCGTATCCCAGCCTTGCGGCATGCCGTCGAACATTGCGTCGGTGGCATAGCGGTCGGCGACCGTCCACTCATTGCGCGGATCGGCGAGGATCTCGGCCTCGGCCGGGTGCACGCAGCGGTCGGGAAATTCGTGATGGCAGCCGATATGGTCGAAATGCGTGTGGCTGGCCACGCAGGTGAGCTTGCGCTCCGTGACCAGCGGCACGTGGCGCCGCAGGCTGAAATGGCCGAGGCCGGTGTCGAACAGCAGATCGCGGTCGCGGCCGCGCACGTGCCAGATGTTGCAGCGGAAGAATGGCTTGATCCACGGCTCGTGGATCAGCGTCACGCCATCGCCCATACGGATGGTTTCGTACCAGTTAGGAGCGTCGATGGTTGGAAGCGCGCTCATGTTCAGTCCGCAAGCAGGATGATGTCGCCAGCATCGCACGATACCGCGACCACGTCGCCCGGCTGGACGGCCGATACGGCGGGAACCTTGGCGATGAAGTGCAGCGCCGGGTCGGCCGCGGAGGTCCCCAGCACACGCTTGAAGCTGCCCTGAAAGACGACGTCGCTGACCTTGGCCATGCCAAGCGCCACGGCGCCCCCGGCCGTGCCGAGGACAAGGTGCTCAGGCCGGATGGCCAGCGCAACGGTCGAGCCGACCGGCAATGTGCCGGCCAGCGAGAGCGGCCCAAGCTTCGTGGTGACGGTGATCTTGCCGCTCTTCGCCTCGGTCACCGTTCCCGATATCAGCGTGCTTTCGCCCATGAAAGTCGCGGAAAAGCGCGTCGCCGGCCGTGCATAGACGCGCTCGGGCGGTCCTTCGTCCTCGATGCGCCCGTCATTCATCACCACGCAATGGTCGGCCAGCGCCATCGCCTCTTCCTGGTCGTGGGTGACGTGGATGAAAGCGGTGCCGACTCTTTTCTGGATCGCCTTCAATTCGTCCTGCATCTGCCGGCGCAATTTCAGGTCGAGCGCGCCGAGCGGCTCGTCGAGCAACAGCACCGCCGGCTCGACCACCAGGGCGCGCGCCAGTGCCACGCGCTGCCGCTGACCGCCTGAAAGCTGGTGCGGCTTCTTGTCGAAGGCGGTGGCGAGGCCAACCAGCGCCAGCGCCTCGCGCGCTCTCGCTGCGCGGGTTGCGCCATCGACGCCCTGCATGCGCAGGCCGAAGCCGACATTGCTGCCGACGCTCATATGCGGGAACAGCGCATAGTCCTGGAACACGGTCGTCGTCGGCCGCTTCGCCGGCGGCACGGCGGTGCAGTCCTCGCCGCGGATCAGCACCTTGCCTTCGCTCGGCGTGACGAAGCCGCCGAGGATGGACAGCAGCGTCGTCTTGCCGGAGCCGGACGGCCCGAGCAGGATCGTGTAGCTGCCAGGCTCGATCGTCAGCGAGACGTTCTTCAGCACGGTGTGCTGGCCGAAGCGATGCGAGACAGAGCTTATATCGACCAGTGGCGCACTCATGCCGGCTTCCTCCGCAACAGCATCAGCTCGAACAATACCACCAGTACGATGGAAACGGCGAAGACCAGCGAGCCGACGGCGTTGGTCTTGGGATTGAGACCGGAGCGCAGCAGGTTCCAGATCTCGACCGGCAGCGTCGTGTCGAAGCGCGTCAACAGGAACGAGATGACGAATTCGTCCCAGGAGAAGGTCATCGACAGGAAGAAGCCGGCGAAGATGGCCGGCGCCATGACAGGCACCGTGATCAAAAGCAGCACCTTCCATTCGGGCGCGCCGAGGTCGCGCGCCGCGCGCTCGATATTGATCTGATGGTCGCCCATCTGGCTGTAGACGATGGCAAAGCAGAGCGGCAGATTGATCACCACATGACCGATGCCGGCGGCAGTGAGCGACTTCGGCACGCCGGCCCAATTGAACAGCACCAGCAGCCCCATGCCGATGATGAGATAGCTGACGGTCAAGGGCAGCGTGATCAGCCCGCGCATCAGGCCCGAGCCCGGCAAGGCGAAGCGCGCAAAACCCCAGGCGGAGAGGAAGCCGAGCGTAACGGCGGCAGCCGACGAGACGACCGCCACCAGCAGCGAATTGACCAGCGCCGAAGTCAGCCGCGTGTCGGCGAGCACGGCCTCGTACCAGAGCAGCGACGGCCCGGTGAAGGGCGGGATCGGAAACGACGTTGCCTGCAGCGAAAACAGCACCAGCACCACCACCGGCAGGAAGATGAAGCCATAGATGGCGAGGGCATAGAGACTCGAGACAGTGCGGATGAGCGCGCGCATGGTCAGGCCCGTTCGATCTTCAGCCAGCGGGCGCAGGCGAGATAGGCGATGGTGACCACCGCCATCAGGATGATCGACAGCGCCGAGGCGAGCGGAAAGTCGCCGCGCCGGCCGATCTGCATCATGACGAGTTGCGGCATCAACAGCTCGTTGTTGCCGCCGAGGATCTGCGGCGTGATGTAGTCGCCGATGCACAGCACAAAGGTGAGGAAGGCGCCGACCATGATGCCGGGCAGCGTCAGCGGCAGAACGACATGCAGGAATGTGCGCACCGGCCCGGCGCCGAGGTCGGCGGCGGCCTTGCGGTAGCTTGGGCTGAGCTGCTTCAGATTGGCGAAGATCGTCAGCGTCAGCAGCATGACGAAGAAATGCACGAAGCCGGTGACGGTCGCTAGCCGCGTATTGGCGAGCTGCAGCGGTTCGCCGAACAGGCCAGAGCCGGTCAGCGCGCGGTTGACGACGCCGTTCTGCGCCAGCACCAGCAGCCACGAATAGGAGCGCACGACATAGGAGGTCCAGAACGGCAGCACCGCCAGCATCAGCGCCAGCCGCTGCCAGCGCTCCGGCACCTGTTCGGCCAGAATCCAGGCAAAGGGATAGGCGAGCAGCACCGAAATCAGAGTAACGATGGCGGTGACCTGCAGCGAGTTCACCATCGCCTGCCAGTAAGATGGATTGGCAAAGAACTGGCTGTAGTTGGACAGCGTGAAGCCGCCGCCTTCATGCGCCGTCAGGCTGGATACGGCCATGGCGACGAAGGGCAGCACGAAGAACAGCAACGTCCAGCCGAGCGCCGGCGTGACCAGCGCCCAGGGCAGGGCACGCCCGCTGTTGACGGCGTTCACGGCCGGCAGCCAGTCATTGCGCCTGCAGCATTTCGGTCCAGACGTCCTGCATCTTCTTGTCGAGATCGGCGTTCGGCGCCGGATAGGACTGGGCGCGGGCGAGGAACTCCGGCTGCTCGTCAAAGCGCAGGATCTTCTTCTGCTCGTCGCTCAACGCCGCCTTGGCGTTGGCCGGCATGCCCCAATAGCAGGACGAGGTCGCGAGCCGCGCCTGGCCTTCGGGGCTCATAATGTACTGGATGAATTTAAGCGCCAACTCCTTGTTCTTGGAATCCTTGAACATTGCCAGCGACTGCGACCACAGCACGGCGCCTTCTTTCGGGATAGAGAAGTCCAGCGCCGGGTTTTCCTTGGCCAGCCCCGCCGTCACCCATTCGCCGCCGCCGACCAGTATATCGACCTCGCCGGTCGCCAGCGCCGTCTGGCTGGCGGTCACTTCGCCGACCAGCTTGGCGTTGGCCTTCATTTTGAGCAGCTCTTCCTTGATGGCGGGAAGGTCGGCTTCGGTCAGTTCCGCCGTCTTCTTGCCGATCGCCAGTGCGGCCATGCCGATGACCGGCAGGTAATAATCGTAGATGGCGATCTTGCCCTTGTATTTGTCGCCGGTCAGCGCAGCCATCGACTGCATGTCGGCCGGGTCGACCTTGGTCTTGTTGTAGCCGATCGTGTTGTAGCCGAACTTTTCGGTGATGCCGTAACGCTTGCCGTCGACCACGGTAGAGCTATCCATCTTCACCTGCGGGAAGAGGTCGGACAGCGGCAGCTTGTCTTCCGGCAGCGGTTCGAACAGGCCTTTTTCGACACCGCGCGGCACGTCGATGCTGTCGATCACCATCACATCCCAGTCGCCGGGCTGCGACTGTTCGACGATGGCCAGGCCAGCGCCGGTGCCTTCGAATTCCTTGACATTGACCTTGACGCCGTTCGCCTCCTCGAACGGCTGCAACAGTGCCGGATCGGCGTGATCGCACCAGATCAGCGCGTTGAGGTCCTGCGCCTGAGCGAGGCTGCCCGCCGCCAGCAGCAGGGCTGCCGCGGCACACGCGCCCTGGAGATGGCTCTTCAGAACGGAAAGCGGATTCCTGACGGTTGGGTTGGGGGTCTTTGGATTGACGGACATCGAGTGTTCTCCCTTGCCTTTTTGGCGTGTAGCAAAAAATTGAACCAATTCTAAAATTGAGTCAATTCTGTTTTTGTGGCAAACAGCCGCTATGAGCGGATTGCGGGCAAGGCAGAAGGCGGATCGGCACCGCCGCATCATCGAGGCGGCGGCGGCGCTTTTCCGCGATGCCGGTTATGAAGGCGCCAAGATCGAAACCATCGCCGCGCAGGCCGAAGTCTCGGTCGGCACCATCTATAACTACTACCAGAACAAAGGCGACATCCTCGGCGCGATCGTTTCGATGGAGGTCAACGAGGTGCTCAATGCCGGGCGCGGAGTGGTGGCCAACCCGCCGGCAAATGTCGGCGACGCGCTGGACACGCTGCTCGGCATCTATATCGAGCACTCGCTGCATTATCTCAGCAAGGAGATGTGGCGGCAGGCGATGGCGATCTCGACGCAATTGCCGGACAGCCCGTTCGGCCAGGCCTACACCGCGCTCGACAGCGCACTGACCGAGCAGATCCGTGCGCTGATCACCAGGCTACAGGCGCTCGGCCTGGTGCGCCGCGACATCGACGGGCCGGCGCTCGGCGAACTCATCTTCAACAACATGAACATGATGTTCATCGAATTCGTGAAGCGCGAGGAGGCGAGGATTGCAGAGTTGCGCACGGCGATACGGAGGCAGAACCGGATATTGGTGGCAGCGATCGGAGTGTAAGAAGATCAAGAGCGAGTAGGGCCTGCAACACAAATCGCCCGGAGCATCGCCTAACGGTTGATCAGCCATAGAATGGCCGAGAGCACGATGCTGACCAGTATCCCCGTGGTGATGGGGACATAAAGCCTGAAGTTCTCACGCTCGATCACGATATCGCCGGGCAGCCTGCCAAGGCCGGTCCGGGCCAACCAAGGCCACAGCAGGCCTATGGCGACTATGCTGAGGCCAACGACGATCAGAGTTCGCGACATGGCAGCATCCTGCCGGAAATAGCATCGTGCCAGAAATATGGTGTTGACGGGTCTTGCAAGCAGCGCTTCCTTTCGATGTTGCCTCTTGAGTTGAGGTTGAAATCTGATACAACCTAAAAGAGCATCAAGGGAGGGATTGGATGCAGATTTCCATCTGGCATTGGGCTATACTGCTGCTGCTGATCGGCGTGCCTGTTTTCTTTGCCGTTCGGTCAGCCGCAAAGCCATTACAGGATCCTTCGGCTCTCGTAGGTTTCGGAGGCTGGCTCATGCTGCTGGCGATTGGACAGTGCTTGGCACCTTTCCGCACGCTGGCTGAGCTGTTCTCTTCGAGCGAGGGCTATCGACAGCTAATGACGCTCCCCAATGGCACCTTGGCGATCTACGGCGAGGTTGCCCTGTTGCTGGCGTTTCTGGTGCTTCAGGTGATTGTGTTCGTGGCAATGCTTCGGCGGAGTTCCCGCTTCAAGCAGCTATTCCTGTGTCAGTGGTTTGCAATACCAATCGTGTTTATTCTGGACGCGGCGTGGACCTCAGCGGTTATGAGTGCTCCTGTGAGCTTGGTGCTTGCAGGGGATGCGCTGGTAATGCCCGTAGTTTCTTTTGTCCTGACCGGGATTTGGGTCGCCTACGTCTACAAGTCGGTCAGGGTGAGAAACACGTTCGACATGGCCGCGATATCCGGTCAGGTCGCGAGTGCTTCATAGAGCTTGCCGCGAGTCCTATGTATGGCTGCCGACAAAAATGCCGGGCGCCCAGTGTGGACCCGGATCACCCGGCTACTAGGCCTGCTCGAGCGAGGATTTCAGGAGCCGGCGTGACATGCCCGTGCGGCTTGCAGTAGACGGGGTCGATCGCGCGATAGCCGAGCAGATGGCCGAGTGGCGCCAGGATTCCCAGCGCCACTCGCTGAATCGCAGGTGGCGGGTGCGTGAAGACGATCACGTCGGCAAATTCCCTGGCAATGACCGCCGCCTGAAGCGGTGAAGGTCTGCCTTTTCTGTCCACCTTGCCGGCATTGGCCAGGCCGAAGAGCATGCCGATCAGCAACTCGAAACGGTTCGGGTCGACATTGTCCGCACCTGGCGCCCGGTCGACTTCGACCAGCACATGCGCTTCTTCGGTTTTGCTGCTGTTCCACCAATCATGTGCGACGCCTGCTTCGACCGTGGCGGATTGGCCAGGCCCCAGGGACAAGGTCTTCCCTGCGATGCAAGCGTCGAGTTGGCCACGCAGGACGGTAAACCGTTCTGTCAGGGTCGGGTGGAAGTGCTCGCCCACCACGGCGGCTCCCGGCCGGGCGGTCAGATGAGCGATGCCAGGTCCCTGGCCGCGGTCTTCGGTGCCACGCAGGATGACTGCATATTCGCCAGTCACCTTGTTCTCGTAGACATCTCCACAGCGTGACATGGAACGGCTCCGGAGTTTCCGAGCACCACTGCCCGGCAACTCTATCGTCAAAGGCTTGGTCGTTCAACGACGCTCGAACGGGCGATTGCGGAAACACCAGTTGCCGGCTCTTCGTCAACGCGGGCGACCGACGCTCTACCGAACATGCTTGGGCGGCCGCGCCCGCGGAAACGGCACGACCGTCAGTGGCGCCTTGCGGAATTCCGCGATGGCTATTTCTTCAATCAGCGCGTCGAGGGCCTCGTTGACGCGTCGGCTCGTTTCATCCGCGCCGCAGAGGCGGTTTTGTGCGCACTCCAAAAGCTCGCGCGCCGCGGCGAAATCACTTCGCATGACAACACCCGTTGGTTTTGGCCCGCCGCACGGACATTGTCGGCGCGCTTAATTGAGCGAGTGCTAATATACACAGAAGCAATTGAATCGAATGCTGTTAAATGGCCCGGGGAGGGCCGAAATGCTGGCACTGTAAGGGCGAGACACGAATAGGTTCGGCGTCTCCTGGTATGAGATGCCAAAGCGCAATCCGGTGTCAGATTAAGCCGGCAATTTCAGGCAAAGTTTGTGGTTCCCCGACGGGGACGGAACGCGCGAGCCTAATTGGTTCTTGGGCGGCTTAAGAATTCTCTGGCGGCGGCAATCTGGCGTCGATGCTCGCGAAGGAATGCCGCGCCGAAACAAATCGCAAAGGCCAGTACGAAAGGCTTGTCGTTGCTCTTGATGCTGGATCGGGATCGGGACTTATCAGGAAACGGAAACCAAGCGCGAAGGCGAAGACGACAAGGCCACCAAACATTCCGTTGATGAAGGGGGCGGTCGTGCGTTTCTGCTCCAACGAAGACTCCTAGGTTTTCCGCTAGGGAACTATGGTTTCCGCCAGGGAATATATGTGTTGAAGCTGATGTGCTACCGATCCTGACGGCCCCGGCCTGTGGATATCGGGGATGAGCAGATATCAAGCGCCCCAGAGGTCTCAAGAAGCCCGGTACTGGTGCCCCCGGACGGGATCGAACCGCCGACCTTCGGTTTACAAAACCGCTGCTCTACCAGCTGAGCTACAAGGGCACGGCGCTCCGGTTAGCATATTTGCTGCGCCAGTAAAGACAAAACTCCGTTTTTCGGTTCCCGGCGAACGCGCCGGTTCTGCCGCTAGGGCGTCCTGAAAACGGCCAATTCGCTCCCTATATTGATCGAAGGTGCAATCGCATCAGCGAGGCTGTCGCATGATCAGGTTTGTCATCATTCTCCCGCTCGTCATCGTGGCCTGGGTTCTCCTGGTGAAGCTTATCAAGGATCTGAAGCGCGCCAATATCGACTGGACCGGCGTCACCACCATCATCGGCTTTATCGCGCTCGCCTTCTGGCTTCGCCATATCACCGGGATGGGCTGAGGCCTGCCGATTGTTCCGGTGAACTGTCGAACGGCGCGACCGTTCATGGTCGCGCGGCTGACAGCACCGGACCGGGCGATTTCCCCCGTCGAGAAAAAATCAAAAAAGATCTTCGAACCTTTTTCCTTGTCGGGACGACTGATGGTCAAGAGGCGGTTGGATCGCCTCCCACAACAAGGAGATCGTCATGTTCAATCGCCCCATCGTTTCCGGCCTCGTCGCCACCACTGTCGCCGCCGCCATGCTGGTCGGCACCGTTCAGCCGTCGGCCGCCCATCACAAGCACAAGCACCTCGGCATCGGCATTGCCGCAGGTGTCGGCGGCTTCCTGCTCGGCAGCGCGCTGGCCCAGCCGCGCACTGTCTATATCGAGGAAGACGGCGACTCCTGGCACGTCCGGCGCTGCCTCAATCGCTACCAGAGCTACGACCCGTACTCGGACACCTATGTCGGCCACGACGGCTATCGCCATCGCTGCCGGCTTTGAGAGCCACTATGCCAGCTTTGAGAGCCACTATGCCAGCTTTGAGAGGAGGTGACCGTTTCAGGCAACCGGAAGAAGGGGCACCCCACTGCCGCTTTTTCTGTGTGTCTGGGCTCCTATTCGAATGGTCGACCGCCACCGTCGGCATAGCGCATCATTTTCGAATTGGGCGCCGTCGATGAAACTGCCAATCTCCCCCCTTGCGGGGGAGATGCCCGGCAGGGCAGAGGGGGGTGCTGTCCCGCACTACCTGTCAATAGATGACAATCAAGCCCTACGCCAATTCCAGTTGGAGTGGCTAAACATCGAAGCCGGCGATCCTTCCCACCCCCCTCTGTCCTGCCGGACATCTCCCCCGCAAGGGGGGAGATTGGATTGCCGCACGGCTTTCGCCAACCGCCAACACCGAAGACTGCCTTATCCCGCCGTTCGGCTCTTGCCGATGTACAGGGGTTTCGCAGCACCCTAATCTACAGGCCGAACGGCAATCTACTGCCAAGCCGAAATAGGGAGAGGGCGCTTGGGCGAGCACGATCCGAACGAACAGCCGATCGAGACGGTTTTCCGCAACGGCACAATCACCACCGTCGGCATCCTGCTGGCGTTCTCGTTGGGCTTCATCACGCATTGGGCCGCCAACCCGATACCATGGGAAATCTATCACCTGGCCGCAGTCGTGCCGATTTTGATCGGCATTGCCCTGCAGATACGAGCGCTGCGGTTGCTGCTCGACTTAACGTCTCTACAACGGCGCGTTTATGAGCGCGCCAATCGTATCTTCATTGCCGGCCTCATCTTCACCGCCTGCGGAGTTGGGCTGGCGATGCTGCTTGATTTCTACGACCTGTCGACCAAGAGCGCGGTGCCCGGGGCCTAGCTCTGGCCATCCTGGCAGATGTCGCACCATCGGCGCTGGTCAGCGCTGCCATGCGCTCGGTTCGCTGCCAAGGCCGGGAGGGGTCGGCAGGCCGCCGATCATCCTCGTCACGTCCGCTGCTGCATCGCGCACCAGCGGGCCGATCTCGGCCAGCCGTTCCGGCGTGACCCGCACCGTCGGCCCGGAGACCGAAACGCCGCCGATCGGCTCGCCGAATTCGTTGAAGATGGCGGCGGCGACGCAGCGCATGCCCGGATGCCGCTCCTCGTCGTCGACCGACCAGCCGCGCAATTTGATCGTCACCAGGTCGCGGGCGAGCGCCGAGATGTCGGACAGCGTGTTTTCAGTGAAGCGCTCCAACCCGGCCCGGCGCAGGATGGTGGCGACGCGCTCCGGCTCGAGATGCGCCAGCACTGCCTTGCCGATGCCCGAGGCATGGAAGGAGCTGCGCGTGCCCGGCCGGAAGAAGGCGCGGATCGCCTGGTGCGTCTCGACCTGGCTGACGAAGACGACGCAATCGTCCTCGGCGACGCCGAGATTGGCCGTCTCGCCGGTCTTCTCCATCAATTCCTGCATGACGATTCGGGCGCGGTCGACCAGCTTGCGGCGGCGCAGGAACGCCGCGCCCATGCGGTAGGTCTCGACGCCGATCGACCACAGCTGGTCGGTGCCGTCGAACTCGACCATGCCATGGTTCTCCAGCGTCGTCAGCATGCGGTAGGCGGTGGATGCCGGCAGACCGGAACTGGCGGCGATCTCGCTCAGCGACAGGCCGCTGCCATCGGCGACGATTGCCAGGATGCGCAGCGCCCGGTCCAGCGACTGCACCGAGGCGGCCTCGGACGGCCCGTTGAAGGCGCGCGGGCGGCCGCGCTGACGTTTTTCGGTGGTTTCCATCGGGCCATTCTTCGCCCTGTTCGCCCCAACAGGCAATGAAAAAGTTTTTCACCGATTTGCGGAGCGAATTCGTGGAAAACAAAAAAATCAATCAATTCAAATTATAGTAGCTGTTTTCTAGAAATGAAAAAATATTCTGAAAAAATTGAAACATCATTGGCGCGCTGGCATTATCAGCCATCAACACATCTCGTGGAGGCTGGCATGGCCAGGATGCGCGCAGTCGACGCAGCGGTTCTCGTTCTCGAAAAGGAAGGCATCTCCTGTGCCTTCGGCGTGCCAGGTGCTGCGATCAACCCGCTCTATTCGGCACTGAAGGCGAGGGGCAGTATCCGCCACATCCTTGCGCGTCACGTCGAGGCGGCCTCGCATATGGCCGAAGGGTTTACCCGCGCCAGATCGGGCAATATCGGTCTGTGCATCGGCACTTCGGGTCCCGCCGGCACCGACATGATCACCGGCCTCTATTCGGCCGCCGCCGATTCAATTCCCATCCTCTGCATTACCGGGCAGGCGCCGCGCGCGCGTCTCAACAAGGAGGATTTTCAGGCCGTCGACATTGCGGCGATCGCCGCACCCGTCGCCAAATGGGCGGTCACCGTCATGGAACCCTATCTGGTGCCGATGACGCTGCAGAAGGCGTTTCACCTGATGCGCTCATCGCGGCCGGGGCCGGTGCTGATCGATCTGCCGGTCGATGTGCAAATGGCCGAGATCGAGTTCGACATCGATGCCTACGAGCCGCTGGTGCCGTTCAAGCCGGCATTGTCGCGCGCCCAGGCCGAGAAGGCGTTGACGATGCTGAACGCGGCGGAAAAGCCTGTCATCGTCGCCGGCGGCGGTATCATCAACGCCGATGCGTCCGATCTGCTGATCGAGTTCGCCGAGGTCACCGGCGTGCCTGTCATTCCGACGCTGATGGGCTGGGGCGCGATCCCCGACGACCACCGCCTGATGGCAGGCATGTGCGGGCTGCAGACCTCGCACCGCTATGGCAATGCGACGATGCTCAAAGCCGATTTCGTTTTCGGCATCGGCAACCGCTGGGCCAACCGCCACACCGGTTCGGTCGACGTCTACACCAAGGGCAAGAAGTTCATCCACGTCGATATCGAGCCGACGCAGATCGGCCGGGTCTTCGCACCGGACCTTGGCGTCGTCTCGGATGCCGGTGCAGCACTTAAAATGCTGCTCGACGTCGCGACCGAATGGAGGACGGCCGGAAAATTGCGCGACTGGTCGGGCTGGGCCGGCGAATGCCGGCAGCGCAAGAAGACAATGAAGCGCAAGACCCATTTCGACCAGGTGCCGCTGAAGCCGCAGCGCGTCTACGAGGAGATGAACAAGGCGTTCGGCCGCGACACCACCTATGTCACCACGATCGGCCTGTCGCAGATCGCCGGGGCGCAGTTCCTGCATGTCTATAAGCCGCGCAACTGGATCAATTGTGGCCAGGCCGGGCCGCTCGGCTGGACGTTGCCGGCAGCCCTCGGCGTTCGCGCCGCCGATCCGGACCGCCCCATTGTCGCGCTGTCCGGCGACTATGATTTCCAGTTCATGATCGAGGAGCTGGCGGCCGGCGCTCAGCACAAATTGCCCTATATCCATGTCGTGGTGAACAACGCCTATCTTGGGCTTATCCGCCAGGCGCAGCGCGGCTTTTCGATGGATTTCGAAGTCAGCCTGGCCTTCGAGAACGTCAACCGGAAAGACGAGCCTGAGGCGGGCTACGGCGTCGACCACGTCGCCGTTGCCGAGGCGATGGGCTGCAAGGCGGTCAGGGTGCGCCGGCCGGAGGAATTCGCCGGTGCCTTCGAGGAGGCGCAGCGGCTGATGAACGAGCACCAAGTTCCGGTCGTGCTTGAATTCATCCTCGAGCGCGTCACCAATGTTTCGATGGGTACCGAAATCGACAAGATCACCGAATTCGAGGAGCTTGCCGAACACCACGAAGATGCCCCCACGGCAATCGTCATGCTCGATTAAGCCGTTTATGAGGAACTACTGCCATGCCACGGTTTTCAGCCAATCTTTCGATGCTCTTTCCCGAGCATGACTTTCTCGACCGGTTCGATGCCGCTGCCCGCGCCGGCTTCAAGGGCGTCGAGTATATCGGCCCTTATGACCATGCCCCGGATGTCGTCGCGGCCAGGTTGAAGAAGAACGGGCTGACGCAGGTCCTGTTCAACCTGCCTGCCGGCGACTGGGCCAAGGGCGAGCGCGGCATTGCGATCCTGCCGGACCGCGTGCCGGAGTTCCGGCAAGGCATTGCCAAGGTCGTCACCTATGCGCACGCGCTGGGTTGCGAACAGGTCAATTGCCTCGCCGGCATCGCGCCGCAGGGCGTCGATCGCTCCGTGCTGGAAGACGTCTTCGCCGAAAATCTGGCTTTCGCGGCCGAAAAGCTGGAGCAGGCCGGCATCCGGCTGCTGATCGAGCCGATCAACACCCGCGACATTCCGGGCTTCTTCCTGAATTACTCGGATCAGGCCCTGGGGCTGATCGACCGCGTCGGCTCGAAGAACCTGTTCCTGCAATACGACATCTATCACATGCAGATCATGGAGGGGGATCTCGCCCGTACCATTGAGGCAAACCTCAACCGCATCGCGCATATCCAGCTTGCGGACAATCCCGGCCGTCATGAGCCGGGGACGGGCGAGATCAATTTTCCCTTCCTGTACAGCCACATCGACCGCATCGGCTATTCCGGCTGGGTCGGGGCGGAATACAAGCCGAAGGGCGGAACAGAAGCCGGGCTCGGGTGGTTTCGGGAGCTGGCTGGGCAGGGGAGTGCGGCGGCGTAGACGCTACGTATCGCACGTCGCGTTCCTGCGCGCCCCCCTCTGGCCTGCCGGCCATCTCCCCCACGAGTGGGGAGATCGGCAGTTCCCGCGCCGGCCCTTAAACTTTCCTGACCTCGAAAATTGGCGAAAGCGGCGGTGACATCCAATCTCCCTCCTTGTGGGGGAGATGGCCGGCAGGCCAGAGGGGCGCGCGCAGGAACGCCGCCTTAACAAGAAACGGAGAACCAAAATGGAAACCATCGGCTTCATCGGCCTCGGCATCATGGGCGCGCCGATGGCGGGGCATCTGCTAGACGCGGGCTACACCGTCTTCGCCAGCGACCACCGCTCGAAACCGCCGGCCGATCTCGTCGAAAGGGGTCTGAAGACCATCACCGGCCACAGCGCCGTCGCGAAAACGGCCGACATCGTCATCACCATGGTTCCCGACACGCCGCAGGTGGCCGATGTGCTGTTCGGCGAGAACGGCGTCGCGTCCGGGCTGACAAGAGGCAAGCTGGTCATCGACATGAGCTCGATCTCGCCGATCGAGACCAAGGAATTCGCAAAAAAGATCAACGATCTCGGCTGCGACTATCTCGACGCGCCGGTGTCGGGTGGTGAGGTCGGCGCCAAGGCAGCGTCGCTCACCATCATGGTCGGCGGTGAGGAAAAGGCCTTCGAACGCGCCAGGCCCATCTTCGAGAAGCTGGGCAAGAACATCACTTTGGTCGGACCGAACGGCGTCGGCCAGACCACCAAGGTCGCCAATCAGATCGTCGTCGCGCTAACCATCGAGGCCGTTGCCGAAGCGCTTGTCTTTGCTTCAAAAGCCGGCGCCGATCCGGCCAAGGTCAGGCAAGCGCTGATGGGTGGGCTGGCCGCCTCGCGCATTCTCGAAGTGCACGGCGAGCGCATGATCAAGCGCAGCTTCGCGCCCGGCTTTCGCATCGAGCTGCACCAGAAGGATCTCAATCTCGCGCTGGAAGGGGCAAAGGCGCTTGGTGTTGCGCTGCCCAACACCTCGTCCACGCAGCAATTGTTCAATTCCTGCGCAGCCAATGGCGGCGCCAAGGAGGATCATTCGGCACTGGTGCGGGCACTGGAGCGGATGGCTGGCCACGAGGTTGGGTGAGAGTGAGGTGAATTAGTCTGCAATAGCTTCGATGGGCCGACTTCGTTCGACCGCATAGCGTATGAGATCGGCAAAATGTTTCAGAAAATCTTTGGATTCCTCCGACATTCCTTCAGTTCGCCCAAGTGCCTCAACTTGCTTGGTCAAGGAAGTTAAGGATTCGATCGGAAGAGTCGCGTCCTCATAGAAATCTTCGAATTTCAGTATGAGTTCAAACGCGTTTTGGTTTGCAATTGACACGATTTCATGATGCGCAGAGGGACCTACCGATACGCATCGATCGATATGTCCATCTGGATTGAGAACGGCAAAATCCAATGACATGCATTGCGTCCTATTTGCCGCGCGCGAACCACCTTTGGGCCGCATAAAGCGCCACCGCCGCGGCATTCGACACATTGAGCGAGCGGATGGCGCCGGGCATGTCGAGGCGGGCGAGCGTCGTCACCGTTTCGCGCGTTTTCTGGCGCAGGCCTTTGCCCTCGGCGCCAAGCACCAACGCGATCTTTTCTCCGGCAAAGCTCGTTTCGAGCTCCGCCGGCCCGTCCGAGTCCAGCCCTATCGTCTGGAATCCGGCCTCGTGCAACTGGCCCAGCGCGTCGGCGAGGTTCTTCACCTCGATCTGATCGATGTGTTCGAGCGCGCCGGAGGCCGACTTCGCCAGTACGCCGGATTCCTGCGGGCTGTGGCGCGCCGTGGTGATCAGTGCGCCGGCGCCGAAGGCCACCGCCGAGCGCAGGATCGCGCCGACATTGTGCGGATCGGTGATCTGGTCGAGCACCAGCACCAGCCTGGCGTCGCCAAGCGCATCGAGCCGCTTCGGTTTCAGCGGCTCGGCCTCGATGAGCACGCCCTGGTGCACGGCATCCGAGCCGGTGACCTTGTCGATGTCCCTGGGTTCGACCAGTTCTGCCTTGAAGGGCAAAGCGCCGAGATCGGCGATTGCCAGTCGCTCGGCAGCGTTGCGCGTCACCAGCATCTTCCTGATCTTGCGGCGCGGATTGTCGAGTGCTGCCCGCGCCGTGTGCAGCCCGTAGAGCCGCACCAGCCCATCCGCCGGGTTCTCGCCGGGCGGCACTGGCTGGCGCGGCCTGAACGTCGGCGCGCCGCCGCTCTTCTCGTCGCGATGCGCGCGGCGCAGCTTGGCGTAGTGGGTGTCTTTCGGGGTCTTTGATTTGTTATCGTTGCTCATGGCCGGCTTCTATAGCCGTGTCGTCCGGCCATGGATACAGCTGCATAAGCTGCATGTCAGGCGAGGTGCGAAATTCAGCGCTTTTTGCCGGGCTGTTGCGGTTGACAGTTTTGGGCGCTGCCGCCATAAGGCGCTTCGCGGAAGGGCTGCTTTGGCAGCCGCGACGCGTCGATGCCTCGTTGCATGGCTCCGGCGGCAGACTGGAGAGGTGCCCGAGTGGTTAAAGGGGACGGACTGTAAATCCGTTGGCTATGCCTACGTTGGTTCAAATCCAACCCTCTCCACCACTGCCGGCCCGGAAGCCCTGAAACGCAGAGCGAGCGTCGGAGCGGATCCGATGCTGACTGAAAGGGCGCGGGTATAGCTCAGTGGTAGAGCAGCAGCCTTCCAAGCTGAATATGCGGGTTCGATTCCCGCTACCCGCTCCAGATTTCCCCCAGCCGCGGGCACCTCGCGCACGATCCCGAAACAGGCAGCGCCAAGCGAAGCGCTTTGCCGTTAATTCAAGGTTGCGCGTCCAAACGGGCGCGCATCTTAATCTGTGTTATCGTTGTCCCGAACCGCAGGCAGCGCGGAAGGCGTCAGCTAGCGAATTTGCTGAATATGGACGCGAGCTGGTTCTGCTGCGGCACTTGCCCGTTCGGCGTCAGCTGATCGACAAGCCCGGGCAAGGCCGCGGACAATTGCTGGAGCAATTCCTGCTGGTTCAGACCCGTCCTTTGCGCGATCTCCTGAATGATCTGCGGGCCGAGAGCACTGCCCAGATCGTTGGGGTTGATCGGCTGGTTCTGACCGGTGCCGACCCACGAATTGGCGACGTTGCCGTGGCCGGCGTCCTTCAGTTTGTCGAGCAGGCCGCCCAGACCGCCGAGCAGTCCGCCGTCGGCGGATGCGGTTGTATCAGGCGGGACGGCGGCAGGGCTCTGCGCCGCCTCCGGCTGGGCGGAACTTCCACCACTCAGCATTTTTCCCACCAAAAGTGCGCCGAGCGCGATCATCAGCGGCTTGGCAACGTTGCCGCCGGGAACGGCATTGTCAAACAGTCCCATTGTGGATCTCCATGTCAAATTGCCCGTCCGTCGCCGACAATGACGCATTCATGGCGAATTTCAAGCCGGTTTGAGCTTTCCGTAATCATGATTTTCAAGTTGGCTTGAGCTTTGCTTAATAATGTGGAAGTAATCGGGTGCGGGGAACGGAGAGGAAAAATGTCAATATTAAGCTGGATTATTCTCGGCGTCATCGCCGGCTTCATTGGCAGCAAGATCGTCAATAAAAGCGGGCAAGGCCTTGTGCTCGACATCGTCCTCGGGATTGTCGGGGCTATCGTCGGCGGGCTCATCTTCAGCGCCTTTGGCGCGTCGGGCGTTACCGGGCTCAACATCTATAGCCTGATCGTAGCCGTGGTCGGTGCGGTGGTTGTCCTGTGGGCCTATCACCAGTTCAGCGGCAAGAGGGCACTCTAGAAGCCGTCCGGCAGTTGCGTCGGCATTCACCCGAATGCCGACCGCTTATCTGATCCTTTTGAGGATTTCGCGGATCAGCGTGTTGAAGCCGGCTTCCAGTCCTCTCACCATGATCGGCCATAATTCCTCGAGCAGTCGCTGCCATGCGGCATCGCGCCCAATCCTCACCGGCAGATTTGGCATCGCGCCCATTGCCGTCACGTCGCGGCGCAGCCGCTCGCCACAGGCGCTTGCGCCGCTGATCGTCGGATCGAAGGGCAGCCGGGTGAAATCCCATTTTCCGCGTAGTTCGATGCCGAGATTGCTCTCGACTTCGGCATGCGACAACACCGTTTGGGGCGTGACCTTGATGCGGTAGTACTTGCAGAGTTCGGCGACAACCCCGGTCATCGCGTCCCACTGCGCCCTGGTCATCGGATAGCGGCCGGCATCGAACGGCCTTTCCGCCGCCCCGGCCATGCAGCAGAGCGAAACCCCGATCGAGCCGCCGTTGCAGTTGAGCGTGTGCGCGGCATATCCCGGTTTTACCCGGCCCGAATTGAGCGCGATCGAAGGCCGGCCCCTGACCAGGCGGCCATTCCCCTCGACCAGTATGTGATACGCATCCCTGTCGGTATCGCCGGCCGAATGCGAGCCGGCCGTCCAGTGGCAAATGACGCGCCTCATCGCAACATTGGGCAACCAGTCGGGCGGCAATGCCACAGAAATCTCCGCGACATGAGTTCAGTGACTGAGCACAGCATAGTTTCCTTGGCGGCGGACGCGAAAACGAAACGATAATTTGGTTGAGCGTTTCTAACGGTCAGCTACTCGCCGGCATCTCCGGCGACCGCGTGTTCTCTGTATTGCGGCAGATCGTCGGTGATCGTGAACCACTTCGCCTTGGAGCCGACGAAGATGTGCTGTGTCGGCCGGATAGTCGGCTCGTCGACGAGGGTTCCCATGGCGACATGCACGAAGGCACCGTCGCGGACCACCGAATAGAGCAACGAGCCGCAGGTCTTGCAGTGCGCGTTATGGCCGGTTTCGTCGCCGAAGATCATGAGATTGTCCTCGCCGCTCGCCAGGCTCAGCCTGTCGCGCTCGATGCCGGCCAATGGCTTGAAGGCCGAGCCGGTGGTGCGCCGGCAGTTCGAGCAGTGGCAGTTCGCGGCATAGACGAACGCGTCCGCCACCGCATACTGAACGGCGCCGCACAGGCACATTCCGGCGAGCGTGCGGTTGCTTGCATTCTGGTTGCTTTCGTTGTCCGGGCTTGCCACGCGCTCCTCCTATTGTGCAGGCCGATTTCAGTTTCAAGCGACGACGGTCAACCGGCGCTTGCGCTCGTCGAGCGAGACGATGGTCAACCCGCTGGCCACTACCAGCAGGATGCCGCAGATGGCCAGCGCATTCGGGAGCTGCCGGAAAACCACCAGGCCCGAAATCACCGCCCAGACGGTAAAGCAATAGTAGAACGGCGCTACCACGCTGGTCGGCCCGACGCGATAGGCCATGAAGATGAAGAAGTGGCCGAAGATCAGGAACAGTCCGGCGCCGCCCATCAGCAGCAGGTGACGGGTCTCAGGCACCACCCACTGCTCGGAAACCAGATGCGCAACGCCGGCGCCCGCGAGCACCACAATCACCGCGGAAATAGCCACGACCATTCCCGGCACGTCGGCGGCGACCTTGCGTCCGGCCAGATCGCGCGCCGCGGACAGGGCTGCATTGCCTAGCGCCAGCAGGGCGTAGACCGAAATCCCCTGCATTGTCGGTTGTGCCACCATCACCGCGCCGACAAAGCCGAGCCCGATCAGCGCCAGGCGTAGCCCGCCGATCCGTTCGCCAAACAGCATCGAGGAGCCGACCAGCATCAGCAAGGGCGTGATCTGCCCGAGCGCGGTCGAATCGGCGATCTGCATGTTGGCGAGCGCCACCACGTAGCAAAGGATCGCACCCAGTTCGAGCATGTTCCTGCGCAAAACCTTGGCGTCGAGGATCAGCGGAATCTGCTTGCCATAGCCCAGCATGAACAGCAGCGGAATGCCCCACAATGTTGCCGCAGCGCCGCGCAGGAACAGCACCTCATAGGGCGGCAGTCCCGCGGTTGCGAGCTTCATCATCGTGTCGTTGACGATGTAGGACCCGGTCGAAACGACCATGAACAGCGGGCCTCGTATGGCAGTCGGGATGAAATGCATCGGCCCACGAAATCAGACCCGCGCCAGGGCGGCAATGGGCCAGATCCGGCTGTAAATCCGTCAAAGCCGTCAGCCGCCGCCGTAACCATTCCATTTGCCCTTGTTCGTTCCTATATCCGCGCCACATTCTCCGAAACCGGAACAAGCGTTCGGGCGGGCGGGCGCGCTCGGCGACAAGGCACTTGTGTTTTTCGGCCTTAGTCGCTAATCGCCCCGCATTCGACTGAACTGAAGGTCCAGGCCGTCCCCAGGCCGTCCAAGGAAAGAGACTATGGCAAAAGGTAAATTCGAGCGCACTAAGCCTCATGTGAACATTGGCACGATTGGTCACGTCGACCATGGCAAGACGTCGCTGACGGCGGCGATCACCAAGTATTTTGGCGAATACAAGCGCTACGACCAGATCGATGCGGCGCCGGAAGAGAAGG
>NZ_JAMYKT010000028.1:0-66515 GCF_040317515.1 Mesorhizobium sp. M1428 | reverse complement strand
CGTCGCCACCATGACCTTGACCGCACCCGTCGGCCCGATCACGACGTCGCCTTCAGCGCGCGGATCACTGCGGCCACCGTCTTGGCATCGGCGCCCCGGCCGACGCGCATCGCGATGCCGTCGATCTCAAGCTCGATCAGGCCGGCATCTCGAGTGGCTTGCCGTTTCCGCTGCTTCGGTGAACGGCTCGCTACAGGTTCCGCCGCCGCCACAACCGCCGGCACAAAGGCAGGAGAATCTTGCTGCACCGAAGTGGCCTGTTTGCGCGCTTCGCGGCGCCAGGCGAACACCTGCTGCGGCCTGAGACCATAACGCCGGGCAACTTCGGAAATGATTGCGTTCGGCTCCAGCGTCTCCGCGACGATCCGCGCCTTGTCATCCATCGACCAGTGACGCCGGCCGCCAGCACCGTTGATCACCTCGAAACGCCGAAGCTGCCGCTCCGGGTCAAACGTAAGGTCAAGTCCAGACACAAGCCGATCTCCGATCCCAATACAGAATCGGCAACCTCACAGATCGCGACCACTCCCGAAAGGTGGTCCCACAACAGCGCTTACCCTGGACGACTTCACCCTTGCCAAGCATCTGATGGTTACGGGATACGTGGCGGTCAGACAGGGCGGCTACGATGTCAGGGCCGATGAGCGCTGCACCGTCCGGGGCTGTCAGACCGCCCTCGGCGCCTTGGATCGCCGCGATCGAAACCCAAGCGGACTCTCTGCAGCCATTTGTTTTTCGGCCGATAGCGGGCCTTCGGCGAAATTGGAGCTGTTGACTCTCCCAGACATTCGAAACGTGTGACCGCGGCTATTGGGTTCAATGATACGACCCTCGACGCAGGCCGTACGGAAGTCCTTGCCAGAGCCATCAATATACATTATGTGTAAATGTATATTGATATGAGGAAGGATGCCCGCATGCGCTCCATTGCCATCACTGACACGTTCTCGGTTGCAAGTCAGCCGAACGTTGCCGATTTCAAGCATTTGGCCGGCAAAGGCTTTCATGCGCTCATCAATGCACGACCCGACGGGGAGGAGGCTGGCCAGCCTGGAAACGTTGCCGAGCAGCGAGCAGCGCACTATGCCGGCCTTCGCTATAGCTTCGTTCCGGTCACCGGCGCGACGATCACGCGGGCCGATATTGACGCGTTCCGATCCGCTCTGGCTGCTTCGGCAGGGCCAGTCATTGCGCATTGCAAAAGCGGCGCACGGGCACTGACGCTCTACGTGCTGGGGGAAGTGCTCGATGGGCGGATGGAGGTCGACGATGTCGTATCCTTCGGAAAGAGCCACGGCTTCGACCTTTTCGGCGCGGTCAAATGGCTGGAAAAAACTGCCCGCGAGCGTCCGCGCGTAAAAGGCTTCTTCGACCCGCGCACCTATTCAATCCAGTATGTGGTTGCAGATCCGGCGACGAAGAGATGCGCCATCATCGATCCGGTGCTCGACTTCGATGGGAAGTCCGGCGCGACTGGAACCAGGAGCGCCGACGCCATCCTCGCCTATGTCGACGACGAGGGACTGTCGGTCGAATGGATCCTCGACACCCATCCGCACGCCGACCACTTCTCCGCGGCGCACTACCTCAAGGAGAAGACCGGCGCGCCAACCGCCATTGGTGCGCGTGTCGCCGATATCCAAAAGCTTTGGCACGGCATCTACAACCGGCCTTCCGCACAGGACGGTTCGCAGTGGGATCGGCTGTTCGCGGATGGCGATCGGTTCAAGGTCGGTTCCATCGACGCCCATGTGATGTTGTCGGCAGGACACACCCTTGCCTCTGTGACTTACGTTATCGGCGACGCCGCCTTCGTTCACGACACCCTCTTCATGCCAGACAGCGGCACAGCGCGGGCCGACTTCCCTGGCGGCGATGCCCAGATTCTGTGGCGATCCATTCAGAATATCCTCGCGCTGCCGGACGAGACGCGCCTTTTCACGGGCCACGACTACCAGCCGGAAGGCCGGACGCCACGCTGGGAGAGCACGGTCGGTGAACAGAAGCGCGCCAACCCGCATGTCGCCGGGATGGACGAGGCTGCCTTCGTCAAACTGCGCGAGGCGCGCGATCGCTTGCTGCCCATGCCCAAGCTGATCCTCCACGCACTGCAGGTAAATCTGCGCGGCGGCCGCCTTCCAGAACCGGAAGACAACGGCCGGCGCTATCTCAAATTTCCGCTCGACGCGCTCCAGGGAGCGGCATCGTGACTGCGATGGACGATTTGAAAACGAAAGGCATGAGCCTTGCCGCCATGGAGGTCCGCGCCGGCGAAGTCGCGGGATTGCTAAAGACGCTCGCCCATCCGGTCCGGCTGCTGCTCGCCTGCACGCTTGCCGAGGGCGAATACTCGGTCGGCGCGCTCGAGGAAAAGCTCGATATCCACCAGCCGACGCTCTCTCAGCAACTCACCGTTTTGCGCGAGGCTGGGATTGTCGAGACGCGACGCGAAGGCAAGCAGATTTTCTACCGCCTTACGGCGGACAAGGCGGCGCAGCTCATCGGGGCTCTCTATGGTATCTTCTGCGAGCCTGGGAGCACGTCATGAGCGGTTACTGGGTGTCGCTGATCGGTGGCATGATCATCGGCCTCTCTGCGGTCTTGCTGCTTGTCCTGAATGGGCGCGTCGCCGGCATAAGTGGCATTGTCGGACGTCTGGCGCAGGGAGCTAACATCCTGACGAACGGCGCCTTCGTCGTAGGCCTCGCCCTCGGACCGGTGTTGTTCCTCGCACTATTCGGGCATATGCCGGCGGTCACCGTCACCGGGTCGTGGCCACTGATCGTCGTCGCGGGCTTGCTCGTGGGTTTCGGCACGCGCATGGGTTCGGGCTGCACCTCGTGCCACGGCGTCCTCGGTCTTGCCCGGTTGTCGCGGCGCTCTTTCGCCGCCGTCGTCACGTTCCTCGCGGCCGGCGTGCTCGCCGTCGCTCTACTGAAGTGCGCCGCACCATGACCGTTCGCAAGTCGCAAATCATCGTTTCCGTCGGCGCCGGTCTGGTCTTTGGCTTCGGCCTGTCGCTGTCGGGCATGCTCGACCCGATACGCGTGCAAGGCTTTCTCGACGTCTTTGGCGCGTGGGACTCGAGCCTGGCCTTCGTGCTTGGCGGCGCCGTCGCGGTGGCCTTCGTCGGACTCCGCGTGGGGCGGCGCATGCCGCGGCCGATACTCGACACGACGTTCCATTTCCCGGTGTCGACAAGCATCGATGCGCGGCTGATCGCGGGCTCCGCGCTATTCGGCCTCGGCTGGGGGCTCGGGGGATTGTGCCCCGGCCCCGCTGTCGCCTCGCTGTCGCTTGGCCTCTGGCAAACCTGGCTCTTCGCGCTGGCAATGCTCGCCGGCATGATATTTCACGACCGGTTCTTCAAGCGGATGCGGCCTTGACCGGCGCCATGGTGAGCGCCGTCGGCTCGGGCGGTATCGTCGGCTTGATGCTCGGCCTGCTGGGTGGTGGCGGCTCGATTCTTGCCGCACCGCTCCTGCTCTATGTCGTTGGCGTTTCCAGCCCTCACATCGCCATCGGCACCAGCGCACTTGCCGTTTCGGCCAACGCGATTGCCAACTTCGCCGGGCATGCGCTGAAAGGGCACATCTGGTGGCGCTGCGCGATCGTCTTTGCCGCTGTCGGTGCGGTGGGCGCACTCGCCGGCTCCAGCTTCGGGAAGGCTATGGACGGTCAGCACCTGCTCGTCCTGTTCGCCCTGCTGATGATCGTGATCGGCGTCCTGATGCTCAAATCACGCAAGACCGTAGCCGCAACGGCTCGGCCCGTGGATCGACGTATGTGTCTGCTGACGGCGTTCGCTGCGATCCTCGCGGGTGGTGCGTCCGGATTTTTCGGCATTGGCGGCGGGTTCCTGATCGTGCCCGCCCTATTGGCCGCCACGGGGATGCCGATGATCAACGCGGTCGGCTCCTCTCTGCTCGCGGTCTCCGCCTTCGGCCTCGCAACTGCCATCAACTACGCCGCCTCCGGGCTGATCGACTGGCTGCTCGCGGCCGAGTTCATTGGCGGCGGTATCCTTGGGGGGATGATCGGCATGACTGTCGCCACTCGGCTTTCCGCCGGCAGGGACACGCTCAACCGCATCTTCGCCATCGTTATTTTCATTGTCGCAGGCTACGTGCTGTGGCGGAGCGAAGGCCGCTAGACGCTGCCTCCATAACGAGAAATCACCCCGCGCCGTGTGCAGCCGGTTTCAAGGTTCCAGGCTGGATCGACTTGCTTTGTGGTGCGGTTCCATGTCGGCTGTTGGCGCAAGCGCGTCGATCCGAGGCTCTCGGGAAGGTCGGCTTCCAGACGGTGATCAAGTCGCCCTGAACGGCCGACTTCGGCGCGTGGCAGACGTCCCTCAAATCATGGCGTAGAAGCGCCGCAAACCGGCGGGGGTCAATATCGCGTCGTGCCTCAGCTTTGTGATGAATGCCATTTATACGCCATTGGCGCCGCGGGCAGTTGCGGACGCGGCTCCTATTCTGCACCTGGACGGCTTTGTGAGGCTTTGAGGAATAAAGGTCCGATTCATTAACGCTTTGATTTTCTTATTCGTTTTTGGTTTTGCGACACTCCGTCGCATGGTAGACAAACCACTTTTTGAGTCGAGCGCGTCTACCAATTCCGCCATAGGGGCTCAGGCCGGGCGGCCTGGATGGGCGCGGACTATACGGTTGGAGGCCTGTTCGTCAACTGGCCAATTCCCTGGAGCCTATCTAGCCCAAGCCTAAGCTTCGATTTCGTCGTCGGAGGCTTCGGTCCATAGTGGGCATCTCAGCCCGTTGAACCCTTCTACCGCAACAGCGGCCACAGAATGCCGATGAATACTGACGCCCCATCCATGAGCCAATGCGCCGTCGCCAGCGGCAGCACGCGGTGCACATGATCAGATTGAGTTAGGATCGGGTTCTGAACGCTACGGTGGAAACGAGTTCAGCCAAGTCCGGTTTCCGGAGTGAAAGCAGAATGTATCGACCCGGCCATGAGCAAAACATCACCGAGGGCGGCTCACATCTCCTCGAGGGCGTCGGCAATATAGCCGCCGGTCTGAAGCTTCCACAGTCGGGCATAGAGCCCGTCGCGCTCCAGCAGCGCCGATGGTTTTCCCTCCTCGACGATGCGGCCTTTGTCGAGGACGACGATCCGGTCCATCCTGGCAATCGTCGACAGGCGATGGGCGATGGCGATCACGGTTTTGCCTTCCATCAGAAGAGCGAGCTTGTCCTGGACCGCCGCCTCGGCTTCGCTGTCCAATGCGGACGTCGCCTCATCGAGAACCAGGATTGGCGCGTCCTTGAGCAACACCCGGGCGATCGCGACGCGCTGGCGCTGGCCGCCGGAAAGTTTCACCCCGCGGTCGCCAACGAAAGCGTCGTAGCCGGTTCGGCCTTCGCTATCTCTGAGATCGGCGATGAAGTCGTCGGCCTCGGCCAGCATCGCGGCGTGCTCCACCTCCTCCGGCGGGGCATCGGGCCGGCCATAACGGATGTTGTCGCCGACGGAGCGATGCAGAAGCGAGACGTCCTGGGTGACGACGCCGATGCTCTCCCGAAGGCTGGCCTGGGTCACGCTGCGGAGATCCTGCCGATCGATCAGGATCGCGCCGCCCTTCAGCTCGAAGAACCTTAGGAGCAGGCTGACAAGGGTCGACTTGCCGGCGCCGGAGAGGCCAACGAGCCCGACCTTCTCGCCTGCGCGCACGGTGAGCGACAGGTCTTCGATCACCCGTTGGCCCTCGCGGTATTCGAACTGGATGTTCTTGAACTCGACTTCCCCGGCCGAGACGTCGAGCGGCTTGGCGTTCGGCGCGTCTTTTATGGTCGGCGGCGTCGTCACGACCGGCATTGCGTCGCGGATCGTGCCCACCGCCTGGAAAATCTGCTGGCCCATCTGCAGGAAGGCACGGGAGTTGGCGTTGAGCCGCTGCACGATGGCGATCGAAGCGGCGAACTGGCCAACCGTGACGAAGCCGGCGACAAATCCCCAGAGCCCTATGGCAACATTGGTGAGAAAGAGGGCAACGTTGAGCAGGACGACGCCCATATCGGTCGTCAGATAGATGCGCCTTTCGCGCTGCTGGGTCTCGATGGCGTTTTCCATGACGGTCCGTATCGCGCCCGCCTCGCTGTCTTCCGCCGCAAACAGCTTGACCATCTGGATGTTGCTGTAGAGGTCGGTCATGGCGCCGACCACGAGGCTTCGCCCGCGCGCCGAGCGGCGCGACCGCTCGGAATATTGGGGTACCGCCACCACCGCAATGGCGATGTTGGCGGAGATCCAGACGAAAACCGGCAGCGCCAGCGGCCACGACAACGCGCCAAGCAGAACGAGCGAACCGACGAGTTGCACCAGGAACAGCGGTATTCTGTAGAAGGCCACGACGATCTGCTGCTGCACGGCGGATGCGACTTGCGAAATGCGCGACGCCACCTGACCGGCGAAGAGATCGTGGAAGAAGGCAAGGTCCTGGCGTTCCACTGCCTTGTGGCCCTGCCACTGCATCGCCGCCGGCATGCATACGGCCACCGTCTGCGAGTTCAGCGCATTGCCCACGAAGATGAGCAACGGCAGCACGGGGAAAACCAGCACGCCGAGCACGACCAGCGTCGGCCAGTCCTCCTGCAGGAAAACCGCCGCGCCCTTCGCGCTCACCCCGTCGACGACGAACGAGGCCCCCCAGATCGTCGCAAGGTTGATCCCCTCGACCGCCATCATCAGGATGGTAATGGCCGCAAGGGTGCTGCGGAACATCCGCGCAAAATGCAGGAGCAATGCAAACGGCCCGCTCGCAGGCAGCGGCGCGGGTGGAATATCCAGCGGACGGATGAGCGTCTCAAAGGGGCGATAAATGAAATCAGACAACGACATGGCGGCGCAAAGGGCGAAGCAGGGAGAGAGGATGCGACAGGAATCGCCGGTATTTAAACACGGATCGTGTTCGACCGGAAAACGCGGCAACGTATTAGAACTCGCCTTGACGCATTTCAGGCGCAGAAGTTCGATGCCCTTGCCTGTTCGTCAACGGCCAATTCCCGAGATCCGGTCTCGCCCAAGCCCGGCCTTTCGATTTCGTGAAGCAGCTGCCATTGTGCAGCGCGGAAAATCTTTCTAGACAGGCGGCGCATGTCATTGAAGCGCACCCTGTCCGACGAGGTTGATACGGGGGCGCTTCCAAGTCTTGTTTGTGCCATGTCGTGACCCCAAGACCGCTACTGGTTTGGGCGTGCATTAGGAGTGCCGATGCTTCGCGGACTTTACGACTGGACCTTGTCGCTGGCGGCGAGCAAATCCGCCGAATGGTGGCTGGCCTTCATCGCCTTCGTCGAGAGCTCTGTGTTCCTGGTGCCGGCCGATGTGCTCTATCTGCCGATGGCGCTGTCGCGGCCGGATCGCGCTTACCGTTATGCGCTGGTTGCCACCGTCGCCTCGGTGCTGGGCGGCATCGCCGGCTGGTTCATCGGCCACTACGCCTATGACGCGGTGGCGCGGCCGATCCTCGAATTTTATGGCAAATACGACGAGTTCGAGGCGATGCGCGTCTCGTCGGGTGTCGGCTTCATCATCCTGATGCTGGTCACCTCCGGCCTCGCCCATCTGCCGCCGATCAAGGTGGTGACAATCCTGTCCGGCGTCATCGGTGTTCCTTTGCTGCTGTTCATCGTGCTGGCAATCGTTGCGCGCGGCGCCCGCTTCCTGTTTCTCGCCTGGCTGTTGCGCCGCTATGGCGAGCCAATCCGCCACTTCATCGAAAAGCGCCTTGGCCAGATTGCGGGCGCCGCCGCCGCTGCCCTGATTTTGCTCTATATCGTCGTCAAATACGCCGTCTGAACGGCATCGAACCGAATGGACTGAGTCCGATGACAGCGACCGTGAATGCCGATACCGGACGCCAGCGGCTGCGCACCGCCCTGTTTCTCGCTGTCGCCATGGCTGCCACGGTCGGCTCGGCGCTGGCCTTCCAGTATCTCGGCGGCTACATCCCCTGCAAGCTCTGCCTCGAGCAGCGCACCCCTTACTACGTCGGCGTGCCCTTGATGCTGCTGGCGGTGCTTGCGTCGGCTCTTCACGCGCCAGCCTGGATAAGCCGTGGCCTGCTGGCCATTGGCGGCCTGCTGATGCTCTACGGTGTCTATCTCGGCGTTTATCACTCCGGGGTCGAATGGGCGTGGTGGCCGGGCCCGACCGACTGCACCGCAGCCGCCGGACCGGTGGACACCGGCGGCAAGGGCGTGCTCGACGCTCTCGACAAATTCGTCCCGCCCTCCTGCGACAAGGCGGCGCTCCGCATCCTCGGCCTGTCCTTGGCCGGCTGGAACGCCATCGCCAGCTTCGTCCTGGCAGTCGTAGCCTTCCGCAGCGCCTTCGCCCGCGATTGATTTAGCGCGACACGAGATCATCCAAGAATTCGGCAGGCTGAGTCGTGTGGAGTGATTGTCGAGAACCGAAGCGGAGCGGACATTGGTCGGTGAGCATCGGAAGCGCAAAAAATCGCTTCAGACGGCCAGCCTCCCGAATTGTCGGATGATCTCAAGGTTCGAGTTCGACATCCCAGTAGAGATAATCCATCCAGCTTTCGTGCAGATGGTTGGGCGGGAACAGCCGGCCGTTATTATGCAAATCATGTACCGTCGGCTGATAGGGCTTCTGCAGCGGCCACATCTTGGCGTGGGCCGGCATCATGCCGCCCTTCCTCAGATTGCAGGGCGAGCAGGCAGCGACGACATTCTCCCAGGTCGTGGCGCCGCCGCGATGGCGAGGAATGACATGGTCGAACGTCAGATCGTCCGGCGTACCGCAATATTGGCACTGGAAACGGTCACGCAGGAAGACGTTGAAACGGGTAAACGCCGGATGCCTCGACGGCTTCACGTAAGCCTTCAGGCTGACGACGCTCGGCAGCTTCATCGAAAAGGTCGGTGAAGAGACGGCGTGTTCGTATTCGGCGACGATGTTCACCCTCTCGAGGAACACCGCCTTGATGGCATCCTGCCAGGACCAGAGCGACAGGGGGTAATAGCTGAGCGGACGGTAATCCGCATTCAGCACCAGCGCTGGAAGCCCATCCGGAGATACGGCAACCGTCACGTCGTTGACCTCCTTCACCTAGAACCGGTCGACGCGGATACTGTAAGCCCGACATGACAGGGATGTGAAGCGGATTGTCGATCTTGCCGGGTCTCAAAAACGCATGATTTCAATGCTTTTTTGCGGATTCAGGCCGGAGGCGCGGCATCCCTGCCCTTCAATTCGCGATAATAAGCCCAGAAAAGCCGCGATGCGACACCGCGCCACGGGCTCCATGATTCGGCAAGCCGGATCAGCATTTTCTCCGGCGGACGCGGGTCGATGCCGAGTGCATGGCCGACCGCGCTCTGCAAAGCAACGTCGCGCGCCGGAAAGATATCCGGGTGTCCGGCGGCAAACAAAAGGTAGACTTCAGCCGTCCACGGGCCGATGCCCGGGACCTTGGTCATGGCTGCGATAGCCTCGCTTGCATCGAGCCGGCACAGGTGATCGAGGTCGAGCCCGCCGGCCACCGCCTGGGCGACGGCAATCAGACCGCTCTGCTTGGGCCGCGACAGCCCGGCCTCGCGAAAGATCGCCTCGTCGGCGGCAAGGATCGCCTGCGGCGTCAGCGGATCGAGCAGTTTCGTCAGCCGGCCGAAGATGGCATCGGCGCTCGCGCGGGACACTTGTTGTGAAACGACGATCGAAGCAAGGCTCCTGAACCCCGGCTCCGACAGCCTGAGCGGCACCTCGCCGGCCATGCCGCGCACTTTTTCCAGGCGTGGGTCGAGCAAGCATAGCCTATCCAGCCCTTGCGCAATGTCGTCGAGACTGGCGATGCGTTGCATGTCTGCTTGTTCCAAAATCAAAAGTGCCGCACGCTTCGTCACGCGTCCCTCTGGACGCACGACGCCGCCGGCGCAAAGTAGCAATTGGCGAAAGCGCCGCACAACCCGATTGCCGCCGGACAATGACACTGCTGACATTCCGCTTCGCGCCGAGCCCGAACGGCGAACTGCATCTCGGCCATGCCTATTCGGCGCTGCTCAATCAGAAATTGGCAAAGGCGGCGGGTGGACGCCTGCTGCTGCGCATCGAGGATATCGATACGACGCGCTGCACGCCGGAATTCGAGACAGGCACTTTTCGCGACCTGAAATGGCTGGGGCTTGGCTGGGAGGAACCGGTGCGCCGCCAGTCCGAGCATTTTGCCGAATATCAGGCGATGCTCGAGCGGCTGATCGAAGCGGAGCTTGTCTATCCGGCCTTCATGAGCAGAAGTGAGATCCGCGCCTTCATCGCCGACAGTGAAAAGCGCGGCCGCGACTGGCCGCGCGACCCGGACGGCGTGCCGCTCTATCCCGCCGCCGACAAGGCGTTGCCGGCGAGCGAGCGTAAGCGGCGCATCGCCGAAAATGTGCCATTTGCCTGGCGGCTGGACGTCGATGCGGCAATGGCGCGCGCCGGCAAGGACCTGTTATGGGCCGAATACACGGACGAGACGCTCTCCGCGACGCGTCGTATCGAAGCCCGTCCGCAGGATTGGGGCGACGTGGTCGTGGCGCGCCGCGAAATCCCGACCAGCTATCATCTCGCCGTCACCATGGACGACGCGCTGCAGGGCGTCAGCCATGTCGTGCGCGGCCAGGACCTTTATTCCGCGACCAGCGTGCAGCGGCTGCTTCAGCAACTTCTTGGCCTGCCGCAGCCGGCCTATTTTCACCATCGCCTGATCCTCGGCCCTGACGGACGAAAACTGTCGAAGAGTCTTGGCGATACCGGCCTTGCCGCCCAGCGTAAGGCGGGCGCATCGCCCGCCGACGTCAAGCGGCTGGTCGGTCTCTAGACTAGACCGGTGAGCTGACGGCCATCAACGGCGCTCCTTCAATTCAAATGACTCTATGGATCAACCGTTTGGTTTTGCTTGCCGGCCCGAACGGCATTAAGCAGTCGCCGCAGTCGATCCCCCACCCGAATTCAACGCGGCCTCCGGAAAATGCACAGCCTCAAGCGGTTCATCCCCGCCTCTTTCGTCGTCCTGTGGGCGACCGGCTTCATCGGCGCACGCTATGCCATGCCGTGGGCGGAGCCCTTTACGTTCCTGGCCGCGCGCTTTGTCCTGGCCGCAATCCTGCTTGTCGCTTTGATGGCCGCACTTGGTTCGAGCCGCGCCACCCGCGATGAAGCGCTGCACGCGACGGGTGCCGGCATCCTGATGCATGGGGTCTATCTCGGCGGCGTGTTCTGGGCCATCCACCGGGGCATGCCCGCCGGGCTTTCAGCCCTGATCGTCGGCCTGCAGCCGCTGATCACGGCAGTGCTCGCCGGCCGGCTTCTGGGCGAGGCCATCCTGCCGCGCCACTGGGCCGGTCTCGGCCTCGGGTTGATCGGCGTGGTGATCGTGCTCTGGCCGAAGCTCGGCGCGCTCGGCGGCGGCGTGACGGCCGAAACACTGGGCGCCTCGCTGGTCTCCGTACTCGGCATGAGCGCCGGTACGATCTGGCAGAAGCGTTTCGCCTCCGGCGGAGATCTGGTGGCTGCCACGTTCTGGCAATATGTCGGCGGCGCATCGGTGATGGCTCTGGCCTCGCTCGCCTTCGAGACCCGAACGGTCATCGTCAATGGCGAACTGATGTTCGCTATGGCCTGGCTCGTGCTGGTGCTGTCGATCGGCGCCATCTTCCTGTTGATGGTGATGATCCGCGACGGCGAGATGTCGAAAGTCGCCTCGCTGTTTTACCTCGTGCCGGCCGTCACCGCGGTCATCGCCTGGGCATTGTTCGGTGAGCAATTGAGCCCGCTCCAGATCGCCGGCATGGCGATCGCGACGCTCGGCGTCGGGCTGGCGACGGCTCAGCCGCCGACGCGGGCACGTGCCTCTAAATAGCGGCTGATCGCGGCGTTGAGCTCGCCACCGAGGATGAAGATCGCCGAGACGATATAGAGGAACACGACGGCGATCATGATCGAGGCGAGGCCGGCATAGGTCGTCACATAGGACGAGAAATGATCGAGATAGGCGGCGAAGATGGTCGACCCGATGAGCCAGCCGACCAGCGTGAAGATGATGCCAGGCACGATCGAAACGAAGCGGCGCTTGCCGGCCGGCAACCAGAAATGCACGGCGAACAGACCGCCGATGATGACGACCGAGGCTATAACGTAACGCCACAGCGTGATCGTGCCCATATAGGGTTTTATCCATTCGAAATGCGACTCGGCCAGCCGTGCCAGCAATGGCGCGAAGACCAGCAGCACGCTGATCGCCAAAAACCCGGCCGTCGCGATCAGCACGAAGATGATGCTCTGCACTCGCCGGTAGATGATGCCGCGCGTTTCCGAGACACGATAGGCGCGGTTGAGCGAAGTGCGCAGCGCCTCGATCCCGTTCGAGGCGAAGTATCCGGCAAGCACGATACCGTAGGTCAACAGGTCACTGCGCCGAACGGTAAGCACGTTGAGCACTTCGCGCGCGATCGGTTTGGCGATCTGCTCCGGCCATGTGTCGAATACAAGGTGCACGGCGGTGTCGGCGAAAGCCTGCGCACCGAAAAAACTCGCCAGCGTCGTGGCGAAGATCAGGAAAGGAAAAAGCGCCATCAGCGCGGTGATCGCCAGATGGCTGGCCATTGCCCAGCCGTCGTCGGTGTTGAAATGGCCGAGCGCGTCGTAGAGGACGCGTTTGAGGGCTACGATCTTCCGCAACAAGAACCGCGTTCCCTTCGATTGTCCCGACGCCGCGAATATGGGAAGGGTTTGCGGTAAATGACAACCCTAGGTCAAACCACCATTCCTCCCGGAGAAAAGTTGCGCACCATCATTGTCACAGGTGCCTCTTCCGGAATAGGTGCCTATTGCGCCCGAGCGCTGAAGGCGGAAGGCTGGCGGGTGTTCGCAACGGCCCGAAAGCCCGAAGATATCGCCGCGCTAGAGGCCGACGGCATCGAGGCCTTTTATCTGGACTACACCGAGCCCGGATCGATCGAGGCGCTGGTGGCGTCGGTGCTGGAACGGACCGGCGGCCGGCTCGATGCGCTCTTCAACAACGGCGCCTACGGACAGCCCGGCGCCGTCGAGGACCTGCCGGTCGAGGCTTTACGGCAGCAGTTCGAGGCCAATGTCTTTGGCTGGCATGATCTCACTCGCCGTGTCGTACCGGTGATGCGCCGCCAGGGCCATGGTCGTCTCGTTCATTGCTCATCGATCCTCGGCCTCGCGCCGGTGCCTTTTCGCGGCGCCTACTCGGCATCGAAGCACGCTATCGAAGGGCTGATGCTGTCCCTCTATCAAGAGCTCCTCGGCAGCGGCATCCATGTTTCGCTGATTGAGCCGGGGCCGGTGAAATCGAAGATCGCTAGCAACAGCCTTGCATGGTTCCTGGCAAATATCGATCATGAGAATTCCGTTCATCGCCTCGCCTATGCGGCGCAACTCAAACGGCTGCGGGCCGGCGGCAGCACATCGCGGCTGAAGCCCGGGCCGGAGGTGGTTTATGCCGCCTTGCGCCATGCCCTTCTGTCGCGGCGCCCGCGCCCGCATTATGTGGTAACGGTGCCGGCCAGGATCGGCGCAATCCTTAAACGCATCGTGCCGTCATCGATACTCTACCGTCTGCTCGCCAAACGCGCCTGAACGCAATTCACCTGGGACACACCATGGCAACCGTCTTCAACATCCTCGCCGTTCTCGTCATGGTTGCCGTGGTGATCGTGCTGATCCGCGGTCTCATCAACATGATGCGCGGCGGCTCCAGCATGACCTCCAACAAGCTGATGCAGACGCGCGTGCTGTTGCAGTTCGTGGCCTTGGTGCTGATCATGCTGGCGGTATATTTCACCCGTAAGTGACGCAGCAGCCACCAGCCGGGAGGTAACCCGTGGTCAAGCTCAACAAGATCTACACCCGCACCGGCGACGATGGCACCACCGGCCTCGGCTCTGGTGAGCGGCGGCTGAAATCCGACCTTCGAATCGAGGCCTACGGCACCGTCGACGAGGCCAATGCCTGCATCGGCATGGCCCGCATTCATACAGCGGCAGTAAATCCGGCGATCGATGCGATGCTCGGCCGCATCCAGAACGACCTTTTCGATCTCGGCGCCGATCTGGCAGTCCCCGATGATGGCAAGCCGCTCGACTACGAGCCGTTGCGCATCATCGCCTCGCAGACCGACCGCATCGAACAGGATATCGACCTCTTCAACAAGGACCTTGAGCCGCTCAAATCCTTCGTGCTCAACGGCGGTACGCCGGCAGCGGCTGCCCTTCACCTCGCCCGCACGGTGGCCCGCCGCGCCGAGCGCATCATGGTGGCGCTGTCGCAAGACCCGGACGAGCACGTCAACCGCGAGGCGATAAGATACATCAACCGTGTCTCGGACTTTCTGTTCGTCGCCGCACGCGCGGTCAATGACAACGGAAACGCCGACGTGCTATGGGTTCCCGGCAAGAACCGCTGAATCCGCCGGAAGCGGGAGAGGCCCGATGTTCATCCCGCTTTACGACACCAACCGGCTGCGGCACATCAAGCTGCAATATGTGACGATCAGCCTGATCGCGCTAAACGTGCTGATCTACTTTGTCACAACGCTTGGCGGCGAGGACTTCGCCAACGCCGCGGTGCTGGGCCTCGGCTTCATCCCGTCTGTTGTGCATGACAGCGTCGAGCTCGCTCCGCAATTTGTCGTCATTCCGGAGAGCCTGAGCTATCTGACCTATTCCTTCCTGCACGCGGATATCTTCCACCTCGGCGGCAACATGCTGTTCCTGTGGGTGTTCGGCGACAATGTCGAGGATGCACTCGGCCATGTCCGCTATCTCGTCTTCTACCTGCTTTGCGCCATCGCCGGCGCTTTCTTCCAGGGTCTGGTTGCCTGGGATTCGCAAGTGCCGCTGATCGGCGCGTCGGGCGCCATCGCCGGTGTCGTCGCTGCCTACCTGATCCTTTATCCGCGGGTGAAGGTATGGGTGCTGGTCTTCGCACGCATCCCGTTGCGCATCCCGGCCTTCATACCGCTCATCCTGTGGATCCTGTTCCAGATCTTCATGTTTGCCCAGGGAGGCGAGGATCAGGTTTCCTGGGCCTGCCATATTGGCGGCATCATCGCTGGAGCCGTACTGGTGCTTATCTTGCGCAGCCGCGGCGTGCCGCTGCTCGCCGGCGCAGACGAGGAGCCGGCCGTGGTCGCCGGTCCGGTGCCCCTAGCCGTGGAGCCGGCGCCAAGCGACCCACAACCTGCGCAGCCGGCGCCGCGCTGGGGCAGGGGGACCGTTTCCGGTCCGGACTGAACCGATTTGAGTGCTTCGCCGAAGATCCGAGTGCGCCCCGGATATTGACGCGCGAGGTCGCCGCAACTACGGAAGCGCCACCCTACTGGCGTGGCGAAGACCAGAATTCCGTCCGGAATGTCGGCTTTCGACAACTCTGAAGAGGTGCACGCTGCTATAGCGCGCCCGACGAGCGTAAAGAGACTATCGTGAAAGAGGTGACAGGCAAATGAAGATCCTTGTGCCCGTGAAGCGGGTTGTGGATGCGAACGTCAAGGTCCGGGTGAAGGCGGACGGTTCGGCGGTGGAACTCGCCAACGTCAAGATGGCGATGAACCCGTTCGACGAGATCGCGGTGGAAGAGGCGATCCGGCTGAAGGAAGCTGGCAAGGCCGAAGAGATCATCGTCGTATCGATCGGGCCGCAGCAGGCACAGGAGACGTTGCGCACGGCGCTCGCCATGGGCGCCGACCGCGCCATCCTGGTCAAGACCGACGAGCAGACTGAGCCGCTGGGCGTCGCCAAGGTACTGAAGGGCGTCGTCGAGGCAGAACAGCCCGGCCTGGTCATTCTCGGCAAGCAGGCGATCGACGACGATTCCAACCAGACCGGCCAGATGCTGGCCGCACTTCTCGGCTGGGCTCAGGGCACCTTCGCCTCCAAGATCGTGCTCGACGGTGACAAGGCCACCGTGACGCGCGAGGTCGATGGCGGCCTGCAGACGCTGGAACTGAAGATGCCGGCAATCGTCACGGCCGATTTGCGGCTGAACCAGCCACGCTACGCGTCGCTGCCCAACATCATGAAGGCCAAGAAGAAGCCGCTCGACGAGAAGAGCCCTGCCGACTACGGCGCCGACGTCAAGCCGCGGCTGAAGGTGATCAAGACCGAGGAGCCGGGCGGCCGCAAGGCGGGCGTCAAGGTCAAGAGCGTCGCCGAACTGGTCGACAAGCTGAAGAATGAAGCCGGCGTGCTGTAGGAATTCATGTGATGCCGGCCTGCAAACGGCAGGGTTCTCCGCTTCCGGTGCTCACCTACTGAAGTACGCTCCGCTCCGGTTCTCGAACCCAACCGTTTTCGACTCGGCCTGACATGAATTCGAACGTCCCCACTGAAGTGGATCAAGGAATAAAGAGATGACAATTCTTCTGATTGCCGAACATGACAACGCGACGCTTTCCGACCAGACCGCCAAGGCGCTTTCGGCGGCGCTGCAGATCGGTTCGGACGTGCATGTGCTGGTTGCCGGCAAAGGTGCCAAGCCGGCAGCGGACGCCGCCGCCAAGCTCAAGGGCGTCACCAAGGTGCTGCTCGCCGACGCCGACGAACTGACCGAGCGTCTCGCCGAACCGCTGGCGGCACTCGTCGTTTCGCTTGCTGAGCCATACGAGACGATCATCGCGCCGGCGACCTCGTCGGGCAAGAACGTCGCGCCCCGCGTGGCGGCGCTGCTCGATGTCGCCCAGATATCGGAAATCATCGAAGTCGTGTCGCCCGACACCTTCAAGCGGCCGATCTATGCCGGCAACGCCATCCAGACGGTGCAGTCGAGTGACGCCAAGAAGGTCATCACGGTGCGCACCGCTTCCTTCCAGGCAGCACCCGAGGGCGGTTCCGCGCCGGTCGAGACGGTCCAGGCGCCGGCCAATCCCGGCCTGTCGAGCTTTGTCGAGAACAAGCTCTCCGAGACCGACCGTCCAGAGCTGACCTCGGCCAGGATCATCATCTCGGGCGGCCGTGCGCTGGGCTCCTCCGAAAAGTTCCAGGAGGTCATCCTGCCGGTCGCCGACAAGCTCGGTGCGGCGGTTGGTGCATCTCGCGCCGCCGTCGATGCCGGCTATGCGCCGAACGACTGGCAGGTCGGCCAGACCGGCAAGGTGGTAGCGCCCGACCTTTACATTGCCGTCGGCATCTCCGGTGCTATCCAGCACCTTGCCGGCATGAAGGATTCGAAGGTGATCGTTGCCATCAACAAGGACGAGGAAGCGCCGATCTTCCAGGTCGCCGACTACGGTCTCGTCGGCGATCTCTTCGTCATTCTGCCGGAACTGCAAAAGGCGCTTTGACGCCTTCTGCCAAAGCGTATTAAATTCTGAGGGGTGGGGTAGACGAAGTCGCCCCGCCCTTTTAGTTTGCACTGCACAAAAAACGGGCCGCAAAGGCCTCGACGGGATCGGGTAATGAGCAAGATCGAGACGATCGGCATCATCGGCGCGGGCCAGATGGGTGGCGGCATCGCCCATGTGTCGGCGCTGGCGGGCTATAAGGTGCTGGTTTACGATATTTCGCCCGACCGCATCGAAAAGGGCATCGCTACTATCAGCGGCAACATGGCCCGTCAGGTCGGCTCCGGCAAACTCGAGGAAAAGCTGCGCAATGAGGCGATGGCGCGCATTTCGGCGGCACCGGCCATGGCCGACCTTGCGGGCGCCGATCTGGTGATCGAAGCAGCGACCGAGGACGAGACGGTCAAGCGCAAGATCTATGCCCAGCTCTGCCCGCAACTCAACCCCGAGGCTATCCTGGCGACGAACACGTCATCGATCTCGATCACGCGGCTGGCTTCGCAGACCGACCGCCCTGAACGCTTCATCGGCATACATTTCATGAATCCGGTTCCGGTCATGAAGTTGGTCGAACTGGTGCGCGGCATCGCCACCGAGGACCAGACCTTCGAAGCGGCAAAAACATATGTGAAGCAACTCGACAAGACGATCACCGTCTCGGAGGATTTCCCGGCCTTCATCGTCAACCGCATCCTGCTGCCGATGATCAACGAAGCGATCTACACGCTCTATGAAGGTGTCGGCTCGGTCGACGCCATCGATACCGCTATGAAGCTCGGCGCCAACCATCCGATGGGGCCGCTGCAGCTTGCCGATTTCATCGGGCTCGATACCTGCCTGTCGATCATGCAGGTGCTGCATGACGGGCTGTCGGATTCGAAATACCGCCCCTGCCCGCTGCTGGTCAAATATGTCGAGGCCGGCTGGCTCGGCCGCAAGACCGGGCGCGGCTTCTACGACTATCGCGGCGAGCATCCCGTTCCGACGCGCTGATCCCTATCGCTACCAGCGCACGAAAAGCCGTCCGCCGACCGCCCCGAGCACGGCAAGGCCGGCGATTGCGATCGTATACCAGGTGCCGACAAAAAGCGGCGAATCGTCGAAGCAATGCGCCGCATAGAAGGTCGCCGCCAGCCCGCCGGCAAGCAGGCCCGCCGCCGCACCGGCAAGCACCGGCCGTGTCGGCGCGCCATGGCGCAGCACCGCGAGAAAGACGGCAAGCGGGCCGATGCCGATCAACGGAATGAAGGTCAGGCAGATGACCATGTTTGTACCGACCAAGCGTGTGCCCCAGTCGGACGCAGGCACGGCGAAGAGTTCGAGAATCACGGCCACAAGCACCAGCAGCGGCGCGGCGATCATCCAGCTTGCCGTCCGGCCGGTCGATGCACCGGGCGTCGACAGTCCACGCACCAGGACAAAGGCGCTGGCGGCAAGAGCAATCGTGAAGACGAATTTGGACAGGAACCGCATCGTGTGCATAGCGATCGCAATGTCGGGGCGCGGGCCGATCGTCAGCCAGAAAACCGCGGCCGCGATCACGATGGCCGCGCTGGCAGCAAGCCACCAGGCGGCGCCTAGCGGCAGCGCCTCGCTGCGGGCATCGGCGTCGAGCGCCTTGATGAGATCTTCGGTCCTCATGTTATTCCCGCCCCGCCCTGAACCGTTTGGCAATGGCGGCAAGCCCGCGGTGCAGTGACACCCGCACAGCCGTCTCGCTGATGCCGAATTTGGCCGCGGTCTCACCGATTGACCGGCCTTCGACCGATACGGCCGAGACGACGGAACGCTGTGCCGGCGACAGGCTGTCAAGCGCCCGGTTGACGTCGCGCTCGCTCACCGTCTCCGATTCCCGCTCGGCAAAGGTCTCGGCGATTTCGTCGATCTCGACCTCGATCCGCCGGCCGCGCCGCCGGAACGCATCGATCAGCTTGAAGCGGGCTATTGCATAGACCCAAGGCAGCACCGGCGCATCACGGCGCCAGGTGTGTCGTTTCACATGAATGGCCAGCAAGGTTTCCTGCACGACATCCTCGGGATCCACCCCGCCCTGCACAATCTTGCGCCGGGCAAAGCCACGAACGAGCGCGGCGATCCGGTGCAGAAAGTCGGCATAGGCCCTTTCGTCTCCGGCGATCGCGGCCCGCAGCAGCCGTGAAAGCTCGGCTTCGTCCTTGCCGCTCACAAGAGTTCACTCCCCGATATTCGCGTCTCGGCGCTGATTTGTTACGGGGCCGGCGAAATAATGTCCAAGGCAAATTAGCTGAACATCACGAAAGTTTGCTCCTTTTGAGCAATTGAGTGGGCCAGCAATGTTGACTGCACTAGTCAGGTATTGGTAGGTGCAGCTTGCAAAGCCAAAGACCATCGGAATCGAGGACGACGCCATGAAGTATGCTCTTTCCGCCCTTGCCGGTGCGACAGCACTTGCAATCAGCCTGATCGCCGGCCCGGCAATAGCAGAGGACGAGGGCATCGTCGTCTACAACGCCCAGCACGAAAACCTGACCAAGGCCTGGGCGGAGGGATTCACCAAGGAAACCGGCATCAAGGTCACCGTCCGCAATGGCGGCGACAGCGATTTCTCCAATCAGATCGTTGCGGAAGGCACCGCTTCGCCCGCCGACGTATTCCTGACGGAGAATTCGCCGGCCATGGCGCTGGTCGAGGCGGCCGGCCTGTTCGCACCGGTCGACACCGAGACGCTGGCCCAGGTTCCGCAGGAGTACCAGCCGGCGAGCGGCAAATGGGTCGGCGTCGCCGCGCGCAGCACCGTCTTTGCCTACAACAAGACCAAGCTGACCGCCAACCAGCTGCCCAAATCGCTGCTCGATCTCGCCGATCCGAGCTGGAAGGGCCGTTGGGCCGCTTCGCCCTCCGGCGCCGATTTCCAGGCGATCGTCAGCGCGCTTCTGCAGCTCAAGGGTGAGGCAGCGACGGCCGAATGGCTAAAGGCAATGAAGGAGAATTTTACCGCCTATAAGGGCAACAGCACGGTGATGAAGGCGGTCAATGCCGGCGAGGTCGAAGGCGGCGTGATCTATCACTATTACTACTACGGCGATCAGGCCAAGACCGGCGAAAACAGCAAGAACGTCGAGTTGCACTATTTCAAGCACCAGGATCCCGGCGCTTTCGTCTCGGTTTCCGGCGGTGGCGTGCTGGCCTCGAGCAAGCACCCGAAGGAAGCGCAGGCTTTCCTGACATGGGTCACCGGCAAGAGCGGCCAGGACGTGCTGAAAACGGGTGATTCCTTCGAATACGCAGTCGGCAAGGGCGCCGAGTCCAATCCGAAGCTGGTGCCGCTGGCCGATCTGCAGGCGCCGAAAGTCGACGCGACGACGCTGAACTCGAAAAAGGTGACCGACCTGATGACGGCGGCCGGCTTGCTTTAGCCGGCGTTCGTCCTAAAAGGGCAACCGACTGCGCTCCTGTGGGAATTCGCTTTCCGCGCGAGCGCTCTGTTTTCAAGATGGCATTTGCCTATGACCACAAGCTACTCGCGAGATTATCCGCCGCCGATCGTTTCCGCCTCCGGGCGGAGCTGGCACAACGTCTGATCTGATGCAATCTACGATCGATCTCGCACGCCCAGGCTTGCCGGCCGACACCACGGCCGTGCGGGCACGTCGTTGGTCGGTCTCATGGATTTCGCTGGCCGCCGTCTTTGTCTCGCTGGTTGCGCTGCTGCCGCTTGCCTTCATCGTCTGGGTGGCGATGCACACCGGCTGGGAAACCGTGGCGGCGCTGGTGTTCAGGCCGCGCGTCGGCGAACTTCTGGTCAACACCAGCCTGCTGGTGGTGCTGGCGGTGCCGATCTCGATCGTGCTGTCGGTGGCGCTGGCCTGGCTGACCGAGCGCAGCGATCTGCCGGGTGCCCGCCTATGGGCCTGGCTGTCGGTCGCGCCGCTCGCCATTCCCGCCTTCGTCCACAGTTACGCCTGGATCACCATGGTGCCCAGACTGCACGGCCTGTGGGCCGGCGTGCTTGTGTCGGTCATTGCCTATTTCCCGTTCCTCTATCTGCCGGTGGCGGCGGCCTTGCGTCGGCTCGATCCCGCTCTCGAGGATGCAGCGGCAGCCCTTGGTCTCGGCCCGTGGCGTGTGTTCAGGCGTGTCGTGCTGCCGCAGCTCCGGCTCGCCATTTGCGGCGGCTCCCTGCTGGTCGGCCTGCATCTCCTGGCCGAATACGGGCTCTATGTCTTCATCCGCTTCGACACCTTCACCACCGCGATCGTCGACCAGTTTCAGTCGACCTTCAACGGTCCCGCCGCCAACACGCTGGCCGGCGTGCTGGTGACCTGCTGCCTTGTGCTGCTCGGGCTGGAGGTGCTGGTGCGCGGCGAGGAGCGCTATGCCCGCGTCGGCTCGGGTGCCGCGCGCCACCAGCAGCGCACGAACCTAGGGCGCGCCACCATTCCTTGCCTGCTGCTGCCCGCCATTACCACGCTGCTGGCGCTCGGCGTGCCGTTCGTCACTATCGGCCGTTGGCTTGTGGCCGGCGGCGCCGATGTCTGGCGGCTCGACGAGATCGGCCTGGCGCTTGGCCAGACGCTGTTCCTGGCGATTGCCGGCGCGCTGCTCGCCACCGTCGCGGCAATGCCGATGGCGTGGATTTCGATCCGCGCGCCGGGGCGGCTGCAACGCGTCCTGGAGGGCTGCAACTATATCGTCGGCGCGTTGCCCGGCGTCGTCATCGCCCTGGCGCTGGTCACCACCGCCGTGCGTATCGCCATGCCGCTCTACCAGACCCTGTTCACCATCCTGGTCGCCTATGCGCTGATGTTCCTGCCACGCGCCCTGATTAGCCTCAGGGCGTCGATCGCACAGGCGCCGGTCGAGCTCGAGCGCGCCGCCTCCAGCCTCGGCCGGTCGCCGCTCAAGGCGCTGTGGTCGACGACCATCCGCCTGTCGGCGCCGGGCGCCGCAGCCGGCATGGCGTTGGTCGCGCTGGGTATCATGAACGAATTGACCGCAACCCAGATGTTGGCGCCCAACGGCACCCGCACGCTGGCCATGGCGTTCTGGTCCTATAGCGGCGAGATCGACTATGCGTCGGCGGCGCCTTATGCCCTGATCATGGTGGCGATGTCGCTGCCCTTGACCTGGCTGCTCTACGTCCAGTCGAAGCGGATGGCCGGGCGATGAGCTTTCTCGAGCTGAGCGGCATCCACAAGCACTACGGGCCCGTCGCAGCACTTGCCGGCGTCGATCTCAGCGTGGCCAGCGGCAGCCGTACGGCAATCGTCGGACCGTCCGGTTGCGGCAAGACCACGTTGCTGCGGCTGATCGCCGGCTTCGAGGCGCCGGACCAGGGCCGCATCGTGCTCGACGGCGAGGTGCTGGCCGATGGCGACACGGCCGTGCCGGCGCATCGCCGCGGCATCGGGCTGGTGGCGCAGGACGGCGCTCTATTCCCGCATCTGAGCATCGCCGCCAATATCGGCTTCGGCATGGGCCGTCACGAGGAAAAGCGCAGTGAGCGCATCACTGAGCTCGCCTATGTCGTCGGGCTGGACAAAGGGATCCTGAAGCGCCGCCCGCACGAACTCTCCGGTGGCCAGCAGCAGCGCGTCGCGCTCGCCCGCGCCATGGCGATGAAGCCGCGGCTGATGCTGCTCGACGAGCCATTCTCGGCGCTCGACACCGGCCTGCGCGCCTCGATGCGCAAGGCCGTGGCCGAGCTCCTCGAAACAGCCGGCATCACCACCATTCTGGTCACCCACGACCAGGCCGAGGCGCTGTCATTCGCCAGCCAGGTCGCGGTGATGCGCGACGGCAACTTCTCGCAGGTCGGCACGCCGCGCGAGCTCTATTTCAAGCCGAAGGACAGGATGGTCGCCGAGTTCCTCGGCGACGCCATCGTCCTGCCGGCAAGGATCGCCGATGGCTTCGCCATCTCGCCGCTTGGCCGCATCGCCGTCGACAGCCCGGAGCGGCGCGACGTCGCCCGCATCATGCTGCGGCCGGAGCAGGTGTTGCTGAAACGCACATCGCGTGAAGGCATGTCCGGCACGCCGGACATGCTGTTCGGCGAGGTGACCGAATCGGAGTTCGCCGGCTCGATGTGCACCATCGCGGTGCGTCTGTTGAACAGCCCCGATCCGCCTGACGCCGCCGCCATCGGCAACACGCCGTTGATCCTGCGCAAGCCGGGCATGGACGCGCCGGCGATCGGCGAGATCGTCCGGCTGACCGTGTCGGGCAAGGCGCATGTGTTTGCCTGAACGGTTTTGGACACGCATAGCACCGCTCGGCAGATGAAAGACCAGTCTCAATCGACCCGTTTGCCGGCCTGATCGAACCAATGCAGCTTTTCGGACCTGGCCACGACGCGCAATTGGTCGCCTGGCTTGGCGCTGGCGCGGCCTGAGACGCGCACCACGATGCGGCTGCCGGCTGCCACGCAATGGAGAAAGCTTTCGGCACCCACCGGTTCGACCGCTTCCACTGTCGCCGGCAGCCCGAGCGCGCCGGCCGGCGCCTCTGCCGCGAAGGTGATATCGGCGTCCTCCGGACGAAAGCCGAGTGTCACCGCCTTGCCCTGTCGAGGCGCCAAGCCAATCACAGTACCGTCCGCCAATACCAAGCTTGGGAAGGCCCCTGTGAGCGCCAGCAGATTCATCGGCGGTGCACCTATGAACGAAGCGACGAAGGTCGAGGCCGGCTTCTCGTACACATCAAGCGGCGCGCCGGTCTGCTCGACCAGTCCGGCGTTCATGACCACGAGGATGTCGGCCAGCGTCATCGCCTCAAGCTGGTCGTGCGTGACATAAACCGAGGTGACGCCAAGCGAGCGCTGCAGATTCTTGATCTCGATGCGCATCTGCCCGCGCAATTTCGCATCGAGGTTGGACAGCGGTTCGTCGAACAGGAAGACCTTCGGGTTGCGCACGATGGCGCGGCCCATGGCGACACGCTGGCGCTGACCGCCGGAAAGCTCGCGCGGGCGCCGATCGAGAAGCGCCGAAAGCTCCAGCACCTTGGCTGTCGAGCGTACCCTGCTGTCGATCTCGTCCTTCGGCGTGCCGCGGTTGCGCAGGCCATAGGCCATGTTGTCGTAGACCTTCATATGCGGGTAGAGCGCGTAATTCTGGAACACCATGGCGATGTCGCGTTCGGTCGGGCCAATGGCGTTGACCACCTTGCCGTCGATGGCGACTGTACCGGCAGAAATCGTCTCCAGCCCGGCGATCATCCTCAGCAGCGTGGACTTGCCGCAGCCGGATGGGCCGACCAGCACGCAAAGCTCCTTGTCGGGAATGGCGATGGAGACGCCCTTCACTGCCTCGACACCGCTGGGATAGACCTTTTTCACGTCCTTCAGATCGACGGCCGCCATTAGCTTCTCACTTTTCGGATTCGACCAGGCCGCGCACGAACCAGCGTTGCATCAGCACCACGACGAGGATCGGCGGCACGATGGCCAGCATTGCCGTGACCATCACCAGGTGCCATTGGGTGTCGGCATCGGCAAAGGAAACCATCTTTCTCAGCGCGATGACGATGGTGTTCATGTCGTTGCTGTTGGTGACGAGCAGCGGCCAAAGATACTGCGTCCAGCCATAGATGAAGAGGATCACGAACAGCGCGGCGATGTTTGTCCGCGACAGGGGCACCAGAATATCGAAAAAGAAGCGCCATGGCCCGGCACCGTCGACACGCGCCGCCTCGACCAATTCACCCGGTATGGTCATGAAGAACTGGCGAAACAGCAGCGTTGCGGTGGCCGAGGCGATCAGCGGGATGATCAGGCCGGCATAGGTGTCGATCATGCCGAGATCGACCATCACCTTGTAGGTCGGCAGGATGCGCACCTCGACTGGAAGCATCAAGGTGATGAAGATCAGCCAGAAGAAGGTCATGCGCAGCGGAAAGCGGAAGAACACGATCGCGTAGGCTGACAGGATCGAAATGAAGATCTTTCCGACCGCGACGCCGAGCGCCATGATGGTGGTGTTGAGGAGCAGCCTGCCGACGCTAACACCGCCGATACGACCGATGCCGCCGAACAGCGCCTCGCTGTAATTGTTCAATAGCTGGCCGCCGGGCAACAGCGGCAGCGGCGGCTTGAGGATCGTTTGCAGCGTGTGCGTCGAGGCCACGAAGGTGTAGTAGATCGGAAAAGCCACGATCAATATGCCGAGGATGAGCACGGCATGGGCGATGAAGGTGCGGAGCGGGGACTGGCCGATCATCGCTGCCCTAGCCGTAATGGACTTTGCGTTCCACATAGCGGAACTGGATCGCTGTGAGCGCGATGACGATGGCCATCAGGATGACCGACTGCGCCGCCGAATCGCCCAGGATCAGATTGACGAAGCCGTCATTGTAGACCTTGTAGACCAGCGTCTCGGTCGTCTTGCCCGGCCCGCCGCCGGTGACGGCATGAACGATGCCGAACGTGTCGAACAGGGCATAGACGGTGTTGACGACCAGCAGGAAAAAGGTTGTCGGCGCAAGCAGCGGGAAGACGATGGTCCAGAAGCGCTTGGTTTCGCCGGCGCCGTCCATGGCCGCCGCTTCGATCAGCGTTTTCGGCACCGCCTGCAGGCCGGCGACGAAGAACAGGAAATTGTAGCTGATCTGCTTCCAGGCAGCAGCCGACACCAGCAGGATCATGGCGTGGTTGCCGTTGAGCAGTGGGTCCCATGCGATGCCGAGGCTTCTCAGCAAATAGGCCAACGAGCCGATCGAGGGATTGAACAGGAAAAGCCAAAGCATGCCGGCAATCGCCGGCGCCACGGCGTAAGGCCATATCAATAGTGTGCGGTAGAGGCCTTTGCCGCGCACGGCCTTCTCGGCCATGACCGCCAGCAACAGGGCCGCAACCATGGCAACGATCGCGGTTGCAAGCGAGAACACCACTGTGACCTTGATCGAGTTGAGGTAGGCCGGATCGGCCAGCACCTTCCGGAAATTGGCAAACCAGACGAACCTGCTCTTCAGCCCGAACGGGTCTTGCCTGAGCATCGACTGGTAAAGCGCCTGACCGGCCGGCCAGTAGAAGAAAACCAGGGTGATGGCGAGTTGTGGTGCCACCAGCAGGTAGGGCAGGATCTTGTTGGGAAAGACGATGCGTGCAGACAGGCTGATTTCCCTCGCTATCCAGGCATCGCCCACGCGCGCTCGCGCGGGCGATATTCCAACCGACTAATGCATGTCGCCCAAAAGTGCGCAGCGGTTTTGGGATAACGACATTCATAAGAACAAGAGCTTAAAGCGCGTAGCATGTGGCCATTCAAACGCGACGCGCTTTAACCGTGATGGTCTCGTTAGTTGTCCAGGGCTTCCTTGATCGCGGCGTTGCCGCGCGCGACCGCATTGTCGAGCGCCTGCTGGGCGGTTTGCTGGCCGGCCAGCATCTTCTCCAGCTCCTCGTTCTGGATATCGCGCACCTGCGGCAGATTCGGCAGGCGCACGCCCTTCGAATTGTCGGTCGGCGACTTTCCGATCATCTGCAGGATGGGTGTCTCGCGGCCGGGGTTCTTGTCATAGAAGCCTGATTTCTTGGTCGCCTCATATGCGGCGAGCGTCACAGGCAGGTATCCCGACTTCTGGTGCAGATATTCCTGCACATCGGTCTTGGACAGATAGGCAAAGAAGGCGGCAACGCCCTTGTATTCCTCGTCCGACTTGTTGCCGAACACCCACAGGCTGGCACCGCCCGGCGTCGTGTTCTGCGGGGCCCCCTTGGCGTCACTGTCGTAAGGAAGCTGGCCGATGCCATAGTTCATGCCGGACTTGACGATATCGCCGAGGCCGCCCGACGATTCGGTGAAGATGCCGCATTCGCCGGCGAGGAATATCTGCTTGGCTTCGGAGGTGCGTCCGCCATATTTGAACGTGCCGTCCTTGGCCAGGTCAGCGAGCGCCTGGAAGTGGTTGACGAAAATCGGCGCATTGATCTTGAGTTCGACATCACCGCCGGCCAGGCCATTCTGTTGGCTGGCCCAAGGCACGTCATTCCACGCCGCGAAATTCTCCAAGTGGATCCAGGTCAGCCAGGTCGAGGTATAACCGCAAGAGGCGGCGCCGCTCGTCTTAATCTTCTTGGCAGCTTCCCACACCTCGTTCCAGGTCTTGGGCGGATTTTTCACGTCGAGGCCTGCCTTCTGGAAGATGTCCTTGTTGTAGTAGAGGATCGGTGAGGAAGAGTTGTAGGGGAACGACAGCATGGTGCCGTCCGGCTTCGAATAATAGCCGACGATGCCGGGCAGATACTGGCTCTTGTCGAAGGTCATCCCGGCACCGGTCATCACATCGGCCACCGGCTTAATCGCACCCTCGGCCGCCATCATCACGCCGGTGCCGACATCGAACACCTGGAGGATATCGGGCGCTTGGCCGGCGCGGAATGCAGCGATGCCCGCATTCAGCGTCTCTGGATAGGTGCCCTTGAACACCGGAACGAGCTCATAGTCGCTCTGGCTGGCGTTGAAATCCTTGGAGATCTTGTCAACGACCTCGGCGTTGGCGCCGGTCATGGCGTGCCACCAACTGATCTGCGTGACGGCGAAGGCGGATGTGGTGGAAAGCAGGGTCAAGGTGGCGGCAATACCGGCCGCGAAGCCGAAGAACTTCATGTTTCATCTCCCGTTTGTCATTGGCGAAAGGGGCACTTCCGCAAAGCCAATATGTGGCGCTGATGACAATCGGACAACGGTTTTGTTGCGGATCAATGAACATCATTCTTTACTAAAGTGCACTCGCTACCGAACGCGGCGTCAGAAACTACATCACCGCCTTTTCGGCGCAGCGGCGTCGGTTTTCCCCCGAAGACCCGCCTCATGGCCCGCGGGTTAACCATTCGTTAAAATCTCCAAGAGCTAATCAGTCGCACCTCCCCTGTTAGATTTGGCAGACCGAGTGAACCAGGATGCTGACGGTCTATAATTGTATTGTAAGTCAGCACGATCCGAGACTGGTTGCGCTTGCCGCACTCGTCTGTGGAATTTCTTGCTTCTCAGCGGTTAATCTCCTTAAGCATGTCGGCCGATCGACCGAGCGAAACCGGCTTGCCTGGCTGATGATCGCCGCGGCCTCGACCGGGTTCGGCATATGGGCGACGCATTTCATCGCCATGACCGCGTTTACGCCGGGAATACCTAACGCATACAATCCGGCATTATCCGCCTTTTCGCTTGCCGCCGCCGTCATCCTGACCGCGCTTGGGATGTGGGTCGCCACTTTGCGCCGCGGCATCGACCATTTCCTCGTCGGTGGCGCCATCCTGGGCGGCGCCATCGCGACGATGCACTACATCGGCATGGCCGCTTTCGAGGTCGAAGGCCGGGTCGTATGGAACCTGCTCCTTGTCGCGATATCGCTTCTGGCCGGCGTGACCCTTGCGGCACTGGCGCTTCTTGTAGTCTTGCGCCGCCCGTCAGCGCTCGCCACTCTCGGCGGCGCCGCGCTTTTGACGCTGGCGATCTGCAGCCTGCATTTCATCGCGATGGCCGCGGTGTCGATCATTCCGGATTCCGCGATTGAAATATCGGCACATTCAATCGATCCCGTTTCCCAGGCCTTTGCTGCAGCGGTCGCCAGCCTGATAATCCTTGTGCTGTCGGGCACCGCCCTGTGGATCGACCTGCGCTTTCGCCGCCAGAAGCTCGAGGCCGATCGCATGCACGATCTCGCGAATGCCGCGGTGGAAGGTCTGATCGTTTGCGATGGCACCCGCATCGTCAGCGCCAATGACAGTATGGCTAAGCTGACCGGAACAGCGACAGCCACCCTCAACACGATGCAACTCGGCGAGCTTTTCGACGGACGGAGCGCAGCCGATATATCCGGCTTCGGCGAACAGGCGCAGGAAGCGAAATTAAGGGGCAGCGACGGCGCGAGAATTCCTGTCGAGCTGATCGCCAGGAAGATCACCTACTGCGGCAGGCCTCATACGGTGCTTGCCGTCCGCGACATCCGTGAGCGCAAGAAGGCGGAAGAAGAGATCCTCCGCCTCGCGCATTTCGATCCACTTACCGGGCTTGCCAATCGGCGGAGCTTTTCTTCCCGGCTGGAAGCAGAATTCGCATCGATGGATCGTGGCGGCAAGGACGGATATCTGGCGCTCCTGCTGCTTGACCTCGACCGGTTCAAACAGGTCAACGACCTCTATGGCTACGGCGCCGGCGATGCCATGCTGCAGAAGCTGGCGCACTGCATTTCCGGCATCCCGCGCCACGGACAGATGCTCGCACGTCTCGGCGGCGATGAATTTGCCATCATAGCTCCGAACCTCCCCGACCCCCTGGCCGCAGGCAGGATAGCCGAGGACTTGCTGGCGGCGATCCGCGAGGAAAACAGGGTTTCGGTCGGCTCCGGCCTCGTCTCGGCCAGCATCGGCATCGCCTTCTTTCCGCTGGATGCCGAAGACCAGGCCGGACTGATCAGCCATGCCGATACGGCACTCCATCGCGCCAAGACCGAAGGCCGGGACACCTATCGGTTTTTCGAGATAGCCATGGGCACCGCGGCCCGCGACAAGCGCGTGATGGAGCATGAACTGCGCCAGGCGATCGCCCGCAAGGAGTTCCACCTCGTCTATCAGCCGCAGAAGGAGATCCGCGGCGGCAGGATGATCGGCTTCGAAGCCCTGGTCCGTTGGCAGCATCCGGAGCGGGGTGACATTTCTCCGGCCGTTTTCATCCCCGTGGCAGAGGACAGTGGCGCAATCGCCCAGATCGGCGACTGGGTGCTGACGACGGCCTGTAACGATGCTGCTCGCTGGACAAACCCGCTAATGGTCGCCGTCAACGTCTCCGCCGTGCAACTTCACAATCCGAACTTCAGCCGCAAGGTGCACGACGCATTGTCGAGATCCGGCCTGGCCCCCGGCAGGCTCGAACTGGAGATCACCGAAACGGCCCTGGTGAAGGACATGCCGCGCGCGCTCGCAACCTTGAGGCAGGTCAAGGCGCTTGGCGTGCATGTGGCGATGGACGATTTTGGCACCGGCTACTCTTCTCTGTCCAACCTTAGCGCCTTTCCCTTCGACAAGATCAAGATCGACGGGTCGTTCATCAAATCGGTCGACAAGAACGCCCAGTTCGCGGCGATCGTTCGCGCCGTGCTGGGGCTTGGACGCGGTCTCGGCCTGCCAGTCCTTGCGGAGGGCATCGAGACGCCGGGTGAATTGCAGTTCCTGGACGCCGAGGCTTGCGAGATCGGGCAAGGCTATTACCTCGGCAAACCGGCTCCGATCGAAACATTCGGCGAACTGACGGGCGTGGCCGCTCCGGCAATCCGCACCGCCAGCCGACGCGGCGCAAGCATTGCCGTGCTCAAGCCGCGCCTGCGCACGGTCTGAGCCTATCCTGGCTGAAGCGCCGCCTCGACCAGACGCTTGGCATCCGGCCCCGACCATTCGGCCGGGCCGTTCATATGGGCGATCAGGCAGCCTTGCCGATCGATCAGCATGGTGACGGGTAGACCGAGCGCAAGGCCACGTGTCTTGACGTCATTGAACAGCGCCATGGTGGCATCGCGATAGTAGCCGAGCGACTTGACGCCGGTGTCCTCCAGGAACTTCTTCGGTTTGGCATCGTCGCCGGCATCGACGTTGACGGCAACAACCTGAAACGCATCGCTGCCCATCTCCTTCTGCAGCGCATCGAGCGCCGGCATTTCGGCGCGGCAAGGTGCGCACCATGTCGCCCACAGATTGAGCAGCACCGTCTTGCCGGCATGATCGGCGATCGTCGTCGGCTTGCCGTCCGGGCCGTTGAAGGCAAGGCTTTTCAGCGATTGCGGCGGATCCGCCGGCAAAAGCGCGGCAACCTGGCCGGTGGCAGCGGAGGCGATCTTCTTGGCACGGTCGGTCTTGGCGGCGCAGGCGACGTCGTCCTTGCCGCCGCCGGCGGCCACTTGCGCGGGCGCCTTGTTGCCAGAACTGCTTTCCCTGACATATACCGCGACCGCGCCGGCCAGCACGCCCGCAACCAAAGCGGCGAGGATGAGACGCAAAGCCGGGAAAAATCTATTGCCGTCTGCCATTTTTGAAAAATTGCTCCGGAGCACGGGTTATAGCGATGAACGACAAGAAGGCCAGCAACCAGATGTGGGGCGGACGTTTTGCCTCGGGTCCGGCCGCAATCATGGAAGCGATCAACGCGTCGATCTCGTTCGACCGCAAACTCTATGCGCAGGATATTCGCGGCTCGATCGCCCATAGCCAGATGCTGGCGCAAACGGGCATTATTTCGGCGGCCGATCAAGAAAAAATCGCTCACGGACTGAACACGATCCTGGCAGAGATCGAGGCCGGCACATTCGAGTTCTCGACCAGGCTGGAAGACATCCACATGAATGTCGAGGCTCGTCTGGCCGATCTGATCGGCCCCGCCGCCGGCCGCCTGCATACCGCCCGCTCGCGCAACGACCAAGTGGCGGTCGACCTCAGGCTGTGGGTCAAGGACGAGTGCTTTCGCGTCGCCGAGGCGCTGAAGGGACTGATCACGGCGTTCCTGGATCGGGCCGAGGAGCATGCGGCAACGGTCATGCCGGGCTTCACCCACATGCAGGCAGCGCAGCCGGTGACCTTCGGCCACCACTGCATGGCCTATGTCGAGATGTTTGCGCGCGACCTGTCTCGCGTACGCGACGCGATCGAGCGGATGGATGAAAGCCCACTCGGCGCTGCCGCCCTTGCCGGCACCAGCTTTCCCATCGACCGGCACCAGACGGCGAAGGCGCTTGGCTTCCGCGAGCCGATGCGCAATTCGCTCGACAGCGTTTCGGACCGCGATTTCGCGCTCGAGTTCCTGGGCCTGGCGGCGATCTGCGCGACGCATCTGTCGCGGCTGGCCGAAGAGATCATCATCTGGTCGACGCCGCAATTCGGCTTCGTCAGGCTGTCGGATAGTTTCTCGACAGGTTCCTCGATCATGCCGCAGAAGAAGAACCCCGACGCTGCCGAACTGGTTCGCGGCAAGACTGGCCGCGTCACCGGCCATCTGGTCGGTCTGCTGACGGTGATGAAGGGCATGCCGCTGACCTATGGCAAGGACATGCAGGAAGACAAGGAATCCGTCTTCGATGCGGCAGAGACACTCGACCTGATGCTGGCGGCGATGACTGGCATGATGCGCGACATGACGGTGAACACTGCCGCGATGAAAAAGGCGGCCGGCGCCGGCTATTCGACTGCGACCGACCTCGCCGATTGGCTGGTGCGCACGCTCGGCCTGCCGTTCCGCGAGGCGCACCATATCACTGGCCGGGCGGTGGCGCTGGCCGAGGACAGGAAGGTCGGGCTCGACAGGCTTTCGCTGGAGGACCTGCAGTCCATTCACCCCGGTATCAGCGCCGACGTGTTTTCGGTTCTCGCCGTGCAGAATTCTGTGAAGAGCCGCACAAGCTTCGGCGGCACCGCGCCGTCCGAGGTGCGCAGGCAGATCCGCTACTGGAAAAAGCGGCTCGCCAAGGCGTAGAACGCGGGGTGCAATGGCCGCAAAACTCGGCTAGAAGCGGCTGCGGGCAACAGTTTCGGACGGATGGCACGATGACCGGAAGCAGGATTTTGGTGACGCTGGCGCTGGTGGCAGCAATGGCCACCGTTGCGGCTTGCGGCAGGAAGGCTGCGCTCGATACGCCCTACGCGGCAGCCGTGCAGGCCCGCAAGGACGCCGAGAAGGCCAAGCAACCTTTGCCGCCGGAGCCGGAAAAACCTGTCGAGGACAAGAAATTCATCCTCGACCCGCTGCTCTGATTTTTCGGACCAATCTCGTGAACCATTTCGACTACCGCGACGGCGCGCTGCATGCCGAGGACGTGGCGATATCAGACATCGCCGCCAGCGTCGGCACGCCGTTCTATTGTTATTCGACGGCGACGCTGACCAGGCATTTTCGCGTCTTCACAGAGGCCTTTGCCGGGCTCGACGCTCTCGTCTGCTATGCCATGAAGGCGAATTCCAACCAGGCCGTGCTGAGGGTGCTGGCAAGGCTCGGCGCCGGCGCCGACGTGGTCTCGGAGGGCGAATTGCGCCGCGCTTTGGCGGCCGGCATCCCGGCAAGCAAGATCCTGTTTTCGGGCGTCGGCAAGACCGCGCGCGAAATGGATTTTGCGCTCTCGGCCGGCATTCTCTGTTTCAACGTCGAATCCGAACCGGAGCTGGAGCTGCTGTCGGCTCGCGCCACCGCGCTGGGCAAGATCGCGCCGATCTCGCTGCGCATCAATCCGGATGTCGACGCCAGGACGCACAAGAAGATTTCGACTGGGAAGGCCGAGAACAAGTTCGGCATTCCCTGGCAACAGGCGCGGAAGGTCTATTCCCGCGCGGCTGAGCTGCCGGGCATCAAGGTGACCGGCATAGACACCCATATCGGCAGTCAGATCACCGAATTGCAGCCCTTCGACGACGCCTTTACGCTGCTGGTGGAGCTGGTCGGCGCCTTGCGCTCCGACGGTCATGCCATCGAGCACATCGATGTCGGCGGCGGCCTTGGCATTCCCTATCGCGTCGACAACAACCCGCCGCCTTTGCCCGATGCCTATGCCCAGATCGTCAGGAAGCATGTTGCCAAACTTGGGCTGAAAGTGATGTTCGAGCCAGGCCGGCTGATCGTCGGCAATGCCGGCATCCTGGTCTCGCAGGTGATCTTCGTGAAGGACGGCGACGCCAAGAACTTCCTCGTCGTAGACGCCGCGATGAACGATCTGATCCGGCCGACGCTTTACGACGCTTTCCACGACATCAGGCCGGTGGCGCAGCAGCCGGCCGCAGCACCACGCATGAAGGTCGACGTCGTTGGCCCGGTTTGTGAGACCGGCGACTATCTCGGGCTCGACCGTGACCTGCCCCGGCTGAAATCCGGCGACCTGATCGCTGTCGCCACCGCCGGCGCCTATGGCGCCGTCCAGGCCGGCACCTACAATACCAGGCTGCTGGTACCGGAAGTGCTGGTCGACGGCGACCGCTTCCACGTTGTGCGCCCGCGCCGGACCTATGACGAGCTGATCGGACTGGATTCGGTGCCGGACTGGTTGAAGTAGAACTCTGCAGCTACAGCCGGTGCTGAATGAGCGCCCTGGTCTCGGCGATTCTGTCCTCGTTCCGGCGATAGAATATCCACTGCTTGATGCGCTTGCTGCGCAAAAGCCCTGCCTGGGTGAGCACGCGCATATGCTCGCTGAGCGTTGCCTGGGTGATCCCCAGCTTTTCCGCGATCAGCAGCGCGCAGACGCCGTCCTCGACCAGATCGCCGTCCGTCTGCGGCGGAAAATGCGCGCGCGGGTCCTTGAGCCAATCGAGGATCTGCAGCCTGCGCTCGTTGGCAATCGCTTTGAAGACGTCGACCTCTTGCATTTAGGTACTTTGCCAAGTTACTAAGTAATGTCAACTCTGAATGTCAGCTCTGGGGAGTGAAAGCATGCCGCACGGCCACACGATCACACGCGAGCGCATCGCTGCAATGGAGCCGCGCATCCGGCCCTACGTGCGCCACACGCCGGTGCTGCGCGTCGACATGGCCGATTTCGGCCGCCCGCCTCTACCTGTCGACCTGAAGCTTGAGTGCTTGCAGCATTCCGGCTCGTTCAAGGCGCGTGGTGCGTTCACCAATCTCCTCGAACGGCCGGTTCCTGCGGCCGGCGTCGTCGCCGCATCGGGCGGCAACCACGGCGCCGCCGTCGCCTATGCCGCCATGCGGCTCGGCCACAAGGCGACCATCTTTGTTCCCGAGGTGAGCCCGCCGGCCAAGCTGGACCGCATCCGCGGTTACGGCGCCGAGCTGATCGTCGGCGGCGCCCGTTATGCCGAGGCGCTGGCCGCCAGCGAGAGCTTCGCCGAAAAATCCGGCGCGCTGCAGATCCACGCCTTCAACCAGGAGGAGACGCTGGTCGGGCAAGGCACGCTCGGCCTCGAGATCGAGGCCGACCTGCCGAAGCTCGACACCCTGCTGGTCGCCGTCGGTGGGGGCGGCCTGATCGGCGGCATCGCCGCCTGGTTTTCCGGCCGCATCAGGATCATCGCCGTCGAACCGGAGGGTGCGCCGACGCTTCATCGCGCCTTCGAGGCGGGCCGACCCGTCGACGCGCCGGCGGAGGGCATCGCCGCCGATTCGCTCGCGCCGAAGCGTGTCGGCGAAATGATGTTTCCTATCGCCGAGGCATTCGTCGAGCGCTCGATCCTTGTCGGCGACGACGACATTATCGCCGCCCAGGCGGCGCTCTGGGACCGCGTGCGAATCATCTCCGAGCCGGGTGGTGCGGCCGCCTTCGCGGCGCTCCTGTCCGGCCGCTACGCACCGGCTGCAGGCGAGCGCGTTGCCGTGCTGGTCTGCGGCGCAAACGCCAATCCGGCGAAATTCTGACAATATCCGGGGCATTATTGTTCACGTTTTGGGGAACCGCCTCGCCTTCGCCGTGTTTGTTGGTATCCTTAGGACGATGTGCATCCGGTTGGACGCACGAAGTACGCGCTAAGATTTTAGGTCTTCGCATCGTGCTTCCCGAAAATCGACTTTTCGGGCCCATGCGATAGACTCGTGAGGCCCGGGCTATCCGCCCGGCCAGGAAGGGCCGATGACACAACGACCCATCTTCACCAGCGATCGCAGTCTGGCCAGGCGACTTGCCCTGAGCCGGCTGGGAACGCAGGTCTCGATAATCGTCGAACGCGGCTGGCCATTGCTGCTGCCACTGATCGTCGTCGCCAGCCTGTTCCTCAGCATCTCGTGGCTCGGCCTGTTCCCATTTTTGCCCGATCTGGCGCGGATCGGTCTCATCACGGCATTCGGCGTCGCAGCTCTTGCCGCACTCTACCCGCTGCGTTTCTTCCGCACGCCATCCAGTGCCGAGGTCGACCGCCGCATCGAGGCGGCCAACCGATTGCTGCACAGCCCGGTGCAGGTCCAGACCGATCGCCCGAGCGGCAAGGAAAGCATTTTTTCGCAAGCCCTGTGGCGCGAGCATCAGCGGCGCATGGCGGACCGGCTGGGTGAGCTTGGCGGCGACGTGCCGCGCACACGCGTGCCGGAACGCGACCCGTGGGCGCTGCGCGCCGTTGCCGCGCTTTTGTTGGTAACTGCCTTTGCCTTCTCCTTTGGGCCATCGGGCGGCAGGCTGAGCGACGGTTTTGTTGCCCGTGCCGCCCGCGACGTCGTGCCGCCGCGCATTGATGCCTGGGTGACGCCGCCGGCCTATACCGGCAGGCCGCCGGTATTCCTGAACGCCCCGGCCCTGGCCAACAACGCCACTCAAACGGCGGCGACCTTCACTGTTCCGGAGGGCAGCGACGTGTCCCTGCGCGTCACCGGCGGTTCGGGCGAGGAAACGCTGAGCTACGCCGACACCGGCGGTAACACCCGCGCCATCGATCCGACCGGGCCGCAAGCCGCCAAGACTGAGGCAAGTCCGGCAACGCCTTCCACCGTGCGCCAGTTCAGCGGCAAGTTGACGGCCGATGGCACGCTGACGCTGCAGTCCGGCGACGGCGAGCTCGGCCGCTGGGCCTTCGCCATAATTCCCGACAAGCCGCCGCAGATCCGCTTTGTCGGCGAGCCGAAACGCGCCGTCAACGGTGCTTTCGAGCTCAACTACCAGATCGACGACGACTATGGCGCGGCCTCCGCAAAGGCGGTTTTCGCATTGGCCGATCCGCCGGCGCCCAACGCGCATCCGCTCTATGGCCCGCCGGAAATGCCGCTGACGTTACCGCGCCGCGGCGGCAAGGCCAATGCCGCCAGGACGACGAAGGACCTGACCGACCATGTCTGGGCCGGCGGCAACGTCAAGCTGTCGCTTGTCGCCACCGACGGTGCCGGACACACGGCGACCAGCGAAACCAAGACGCTGGTGATGCCGGAGCGGCCATTCTCCAACCCGTTGGCGCGGGCGGTGGTCGAGCAGCGCCGCATACTGGCGCTCGACGCCTATGCCAAGGACCGAGTGCTCGACCTGATGGATGCGATCACGCTCAGGCCCGAAGACACGTTCGACAACATGGCGCACTACCTCGCCATCATGAGCGCCCGCACCCGGCTGAAGATGGCCGACAGCGACGACCAGTTGCGCGACGAGGTCGCTTACCTCTGGGAGATCGCGCTCGGTATCGAGGAAGGCAATCTTTCGGCGGCCGAGAAGCGGCTGCGCCAGGCGCAGCAAGCGCTGCAGGATGCGATCAAGAATGGCGCCAGCGACCAAGAGATCGAAAAGGCGATGAAGGAACTGCGCGAGGCGATGAACCAGTTCCTGCAGGAATTCGCGGCGCGGGCGCAGCAGAATCCGAATGCGCCACAGATGCAGCAGAACGGCCAGGAACTGCGCCAGAGCGACATCGACCGCATGATGGACCAGATCGAGAACCTGGCGAAATCCGGCAATCGCGACCAGGCGCAGCAATTGCTGTCCGAACTGCAGGACATGATGAACAATCTGCAGGCAGGCCGCCAGCAGCAAGGCGGCCAGCAAGACAGCGAGATGCGCCAGCAAATGGACAAGCTGGGCGAGATCATGCGGCGCCAGCAGGAGATGATGAACGACACTTTCCGTATGGACCAGATGCAGCGCGGCCAGCAACAGCGCGGGCAGAACCGCGACGAGCAGCTCGGCGAGAACGGTGAGCCAGGCCCGATGGGCGAAGAGGGCAAACCCGGCCCGGGTGACGACCGCGATCCGCTCGGCCGGCCGAACCCGATGACGCCGCAGGAATTTGCTGATGCGCTGAAGCAATTGCAGGAAGGTCAGGGCAAGCTGCAGAGCGAGCTCGATCAATTGAGGAAGAGCCTCGAAGGCATGGGCCTCGACCCCAATGAGGGGTTTGGCGAGGCCGGCAAATCCATGGGCAATGCCGAACAGGCGCTCGGCGAGGGCGAAGGCGACCAGGCCGTCGGTCATCAGGGCCGCGCATTGGAAGCCTTGCGCAGGGGCGCCAAGGACATGATGAAGCAATTGCAGGCGATGCAAGGCGACCAGGGCGGCAACGGGCAAGGCGGACGCCAGCAGAATGCCGACCGTGACCCGCTCGGGCGGCCCCGCACCAGCGAGGGTCCCGACGACGGAAGTTCGGTAAGGGTGCCTGACGAGATCGATGTGCAGCGTGCCCGCCAGATCCTCGAAGCAATCCGCAAGCGGCTCGGCAATGCGCTCAGCCCCGATATCGAGCGTAGCTATCTGGAGCGGTTGCTGGAGCTGAAGTAGGGCTGCCTATATTCGGAAGATCGCTGCGCGGGGTCCGGGTCGGCCGCCATCGCCGGACCGAGTGGCATGCTTTAACGGTTGGTGAACGCTTCGCGGATCGCCTCTTCCATACCGTCGATGGCCTCGCCGGAAGCGTTCGGGTTGCGCCGCAGCACCACGTTCGAGGAATCGATGTCGCCGAACCCGTCGGCGGCCGTAAGCTCGCGGCAGCCGGCCGGGATGTTGCTGCGCGAGATCGGCGCAATCGCCAGCCCGGAGGTGACGGCGAGCCGCAGGCCGCCGTTGGTATCGCTGGTGTAGGCGACACGATAGGCGAGATCGCGCTGTTCCAGCGACTTTATCGCGAAATCCTTGCACCAACCGGCACGGTTGTAGAGCGCGATCGGCACCGGCCGCTCCTCATGCATGTGATGCAGCTCCGACGTCACCCATACGGTCGGGTCATGCATCAGCACTTCACCGCCCGACAGATCCTGCCATTCGAACACCACCGCCAGATCGAGATCGCCGGCGGCGAGCGCCGCGATCTGCGCACCGGAATGCGCGTAGCGGACGGTGATGTCGACCTGAGGATGGCGCTTGGCAAAGGCGCCGAGCGCGCGCGACAGGATCGCGTGGCCATATTCCTCCGGGATACCGATGCGCACCGGCCCGCCAAGCGGCGCCGCGACCATCGATGCCGCCGTCTCGTCGAGCAGTGAAACGATGCGCCTGGCGTTGGCGACGAGCTCGCCGCCGCGCCGCGTCAGCGCCACACCGCGCGAGCCGCGCTCGAACAGGCTGTCGCCGACCATGCCTTCGAGCTTCTTCATCTGCATCGAGACCGCCGACTGGGTGCGGCCGGCCCGCTCCGCCGCCTTGGTGAAATTGCCGGTGTCGGCGACCGCCACGAAGGTGCGCAACAGGTCGCTGTCGAGATTGGGTCGCATGTGCCCGCCATAAGGAAATCTGATTGCTGGCATCATTCCAATTCGTTTGCAACATGTCAAACGGCGGACGATAGTCGCCTTACCCATTGGATATGCGGCCGCGAAATCGGCTGCGGACCAATCAAAGTCCTCACTCGTACCCGCTGCCCGAAACGGTGGCGGGTTCTTTTTACCCGGATGCAGACCTGCTTTCGGCCGCGCACGCGGGAGATCAGGAGCGCCTATGCAGAATCGGCTTGTGCTCGGCATCCTCAGCCTCTGTCTCGGCGTGCTGGTCTTTTCGCTGCAGGATCCGCTGGTCAAGGCGGTGTCGAGCCACTATCCGGTCACCGAGGTGATGGCGATCCGCTCGATCGTCGCCCTGCCGATCCTGGTTTTCCTTGTCCACGCCGATGTCGGATTGCAGGCGATCCTGTCGAAGCGGTTCGGCATGCTGACGATGCGCGCCTTCATCCAGTTCACCTCCTATACGGCCTACTATCTGGCAATCGCCGCCCTGCCGCTGGCTGACGCGGTAGCGCTCTATTTCATGGCGCCGCTGTTCATCATGGCGCTGGCCGGCCCTTATCTCGGCGAACGCGTGTCCTGGCAGGCGCTCGCCACCGTCCTGGTCGGCATGCTCGGCGTGCTGGTGATGGTGCGCCCGGGTGCCGGTTTGTTCGACTGGGCAGCGCTGTTGTCGCTAGGCTCGGCTCTGCTCTACGGTTTCTCGCAGCTGATGGCACGCAAGATCGGCGACACCGAATCCTCGACTGTCATGGCGTTCTATCAGAACGGCGCCTATCTGGTCGGCGCCGCCTTGGTGGCGGGATTGTTTTGGCTGGCAGGCATAGACCACGCCATGCATCCGAGCCTCGAATTCCTCGTCCGGCCATGGGTCTGGCCGACGACGCCGGATCTGCTCAAGATGGGAGCATGCGGCTTCGTTGCCTCGGCCGGCATGATCCTGTTGTCGCAGGCCTACCGGCTGGCGCCCGCCAACAGCGTCGCCACCTTCGAATACACCGGTATCATCTGGTCGCCGCTATGGGGTTTTCTGTTCTTTGCCGAAGTGCCGCGACCAGCGACGGCGACCGGCGCAGCCCTCATCATCGGCGCCGGCCTGTTTGCGCTCAATGCCAGCCGGCGCCGGAGCGGCGCGCCAGCCATTGCGGCGACCTGCGACCCTGCCTGAAGGCGGTCGGCCTTGGGCTTTAGGCGAAGCAGGCGAGCGTCTGTTCGACGCGGGCGCGGATTTCAGCCAGCGTGAACGGCTTTTGCACGACGTCCAGAATAATGCCGTTCAATTCCTCGGCGCGCTCGCGCTGGTCGGCATAGCCGGTCATCAGCATGATCTTCATCGCCGGGAACAGCGCCGCTGCCGCCTTGGCCATCTCGATGCCGTCCATTTCCGGCATGCGGATGTCGGACAGCACAAGGTCATAGCTCCCTTGCGCCGCCCGGATCAGAGAAAGGCCATGTGCGCCGTCGGCGGCAACAGTGACATTATGCCCGGCGCGTTCGAGCGCACGAGCGGCGAGAGTGCGGACGGATTCATCATCCTCGACGATCAGGAGCTTTGCCATGGGCAGGATATTTGGCGGGGAAAAGTTGATGTTTTCTGAACCGCGAGCGGCGACAACCCAACCAATGCATGCCGCGCAAAAGTGTGCAGCGGTTTTGCGATATAAAACAAGGACCTAAAGCGCGTCGCATAAGGCCGGTCGAGCGCGACTCGCTTTTAGGCGTCGCCCTTGACGACGCCGACAAAAGGCAATTCGCGAAACGCGTGGGCGACGTCCATGCCATAACCGACGACGAAATAATCGGGGCAGTCGAAGCCGACATAGTCGGCGTTGAGCGTGGTCTGGCGGCGCATGCGCTTGTCGAGCAGCACGGTGATGGCACAGCTCCGCGCGCCGCGCGACAGCATGAGGTCGCGGGTGAAACTCAGCGTCTTGCCGGATTCCAGAATGTCGTCGATCAAAAGCACATCGCGACCGGCGACCTCGTTGTCGATGTCGCGCAGCACCCTCACCTCACCGCTGGTCGTGCCGGCGCCATAGCTGGAGATGAAGATGAACTCGACCTCCGGCGACAGGCCGACATCGTGCATGGCACGGATAAGATCGGCGGCGAAGATGAACGATCCCTTCAGCACCGAGATTACCAGAAGGTCGTGGTAGTCGTGCCCGGCGATCTCCTTGGCAAGTTCCAGGTTCCGCCGCGCGATGGCGGACGCCGAAAACAGGACTTCGATGTCCTTGCCGCGCACAACTGGCATTGGCTGCCTTTCCAGAAATGATCGCCTTTGCAGGCGAAGCCGACCGAAACGGTCTTCAACCCGTTTCTAGGCCTGTCGTGCCATCTGGCAAGGCCAAATCTTTCGCAGGGCGCCCGCGAACGGTCGGATATCCCAGCGCGTCGCGAATCGTTTATCTGGTGACCTGTTGATTTTCTGCCGCCGCTCTAACGAACCAGCGCATGGCCGCCCGAAATCCAGAAAGCGGCAAAGGCGGCACCGACGCCGACAATCCAGAAGATCGGCCCACCATGCACCCACAACGGCCGTTCGATGGCGGTTTCGGGCTTGCGCAACATGTCCATGCCTTCGATCGAAGGCGTGGAAATCATGCGCGCAGGCGGCGGCGTAAAGTCTGGACGTGTAAAATGGCTGGGCAGCACCTCATAGTCGGCATCGATGACGTCGGCGGTCACGTCATGCATGATGCGTTCCGGCTCGGCGGCCGGATCGGTCATGATTTCGCCGGAAACCGGGCGCGCGGTTCGATCCTCAGCCATCATGGCCCAACACTACGGCACCTGTTCGCTGTTCGTTTCTTTTGGGTAAACGGAAATGGTTAACGCTTCCCCACCGGAACCCCTGTGACTCGCTCGAAAAGCCCCCAAATTAACCGTCGGTTAACCATGCCGGCCGATGGTCTTTCCACAGAAGGGGCTGGCATCTTGCCGCCGAGAATTTCAGGTCGTCGAAAGTGATCCGCTTCGAAAATGTCGGCCTCCGTTATGGCATGGGTCCGGAGATTCTCCGCGACATCTCCTTGCACATTCCGGAGCGCTCCTTTCAGTTCCTGAGCGGGCCTTCAGGCGCCGGCAAGACGACGTTGCTGCGGCTTTTGTTCATGTCACTGAAGCCGACGCGCGGCCTGATCACCATTTTCGGCAAGGACCGCTCGCGCATCTCGCGTACCGAATTGCCGCATCTGAGACGACGCATCGGCGTGGTGTTCCAGGATTTTCGCCTGCTCGACCATATGACCACCTACGAGAACGTGGCCTTGCCGCTGCGCGTGCGCGGCCGCGAGGAGGCGACCTACCGCACCGACGTCACCGAGCTGCTGAAATGGGTTGGCCTCGGCGAGCGCATGCATGTGCTGCCGCCGGTGCTGTCTGGCGGCGAGAAGCAGCGCGCCGCGATAGCCCGGGCGTTGATCGAGCAGCCCGAGATCCTGCTCGCCGACGAGCCGACCGGCAATGTCGACCCGCCGCTGGCGCGACGCTTGCTGCGGTTGTTCATCGAGCTCAACCGGCTGGGCACCGCCGTGGTGATCGCCACACACGACCTCGGCCTGATGGAACAGGTCGATGCACGGCGAATGATCCTGGCCGGCGGAAGGCTGGACATCTATGACTGAGCTCTCCGTCGAACATTTCGAGGGTCAGGACGCCGCGGCGGCAAAGCCCCGCGTCCAGCGCAAAATGGCGCCGATCGTGCCGGCGCAGAACATCGCCGGCCGGGCGCTGGTGCTGGTCATCGCCATCATGACGTTTCTATCCTGCCTGACGTTTGGCGCAGTCACGCTGGTGCGTGACACCGCCTCCGTCTGGGAGAACCAGATCTCGCGCGAAGCGACCATCCAGATCAAGCCGGTCGACGGCCTCGACATGGAGGCTGCACTTGCACTGGCCTCGCAGATCGCCGGCGAATTCCCCGGCGTGAAGAGCGCCAGGATCGTCGACCGCGAAGCGACGGCCCGGCTGCTCGAGCCTTGGCTGGGCTCGGGCCTGAACATCGATGAGCTGCCGGTGCCGCGCTTGATCATCATCACCATCGACGAGAATAGTCCGCCCGATTTCGCCGCACTGCGCGCGGCAATCACGCCGAAGCTGCCGAGCGCCTCGCTCGACGATCATCGCACCTGGGTCGACCGGCTGGTTGCCATGGCCCGCACCACGGTTACGATCGGTATCGCAGTGCTGGCGCTGATGCTGTCTGCGACGGTGCTGACCGTTGTATTCGCGACGCGCGGCGCCATGGCCGGCAATGGTCACATCATCGAGGTGCTGCATTTCGTCGGCGCCGAGGCGCGCTTCATCGCGCGCGAATTCCGCCGGCATTTTCTGGTCACCGGCATGAAGGGCGCCGCGGCAGGCGGCGCCGCGGCGATCCTCGTCTTCATCGTCTTCTCCTGGTGGTCGTCACGCAACATGGCGACACCGCAGGCCGATCAGGCGACTGCCCTGTTCGGCAATTTCGCCATCGGCTCGGCGGGTTATCTCGGGGTCGCTGTCATGGTGCTGGTGATCGGCGCGCTGACGGCGGCAACCTCCCATTTCACCGTGGTTACCTATCTCAGCGACATCGACATTCGCCAGCCGGACGCCGGCTAAAGGAAAGATCGATCACGGATGAAAACTCATCGTCACGAAAATTGCATTTTTTTCCTACCAAAGGCCGTATTTTCGGGATTAACCATTTCATGATGGACGTTCGGGACTCGACCGATACCGCTGGATGCATGCCAGTGCTGGTTGCGCGCCCGCCCGTATTCGCCGAGCCTGATGAATTTGCCAAGCCGGATCAGTTCGCCAAACATGGGCGGCTGCTGGCAGCCCGCTCCTTGCGCATCTCGGCTCTCCTTCTGCTCGCCTTTATGGCGCTGTTTATCGCCGGCTTCGGCTGGTTCGCCAATACCGTCAGCCGTCTGACGACGCCCGCCAATCCGGCCAGGGCCGACGCTATCATCGTGCTGACCGGCGGCCAGTCGCGCCTCGACGCTGCGATGGGCCTGCTTGCCTCAGGCAAGGGCGAGCGGCTGCTGATCAGCGGCGTCCATCCCTCCGCCAGCCGCCGCCAGCTTCAGGCCGCGACCGGCGGCGACAAGAGGCTGTTTTCCTGCTGCGTCGACATCGACCGCGCCGCGCTCGACACGATCGGCAATGCCGAGGAAAGCGCCAAATGGGTCGAGGACCATGCCTACGGCACCGTCATTCTCGTCACCAACAATTATCACATGCCGCGCAGCCTGCTGGAAATGGGCCGGCTGCTGCACGGCGCAAGGCTCGAGCCCTATCCGGTGGTCAACACCAACCTCGAGAATGGCGGCTGGCTGACCAAACCGGGAGCGCTGCGCGTGCTGTTCACCGAATACAACAAATACCTGCTGGCGCTGGCGCGCGGCATCATGCCGGTGAAGCGAACCGACAGCGTGACGCTGGCCGACGCCGCGGGCGGAAGCTGAACGGCACCGGCACTTTTATTCCCTTGCTCTTATCCCCTGGCCGCTGCATCCGATCGCAAGCGTGCGATCTCCCGTTCGAGCCGTTCGATGCGCTTGTCGCGTTCGCCGAGCGCCGCCGCCACGTCGGCCGCTTCGAAACGCTGCGGTATGTGCTGCGAGCAATTTGAATCCCAAGCCGAAACCGTAAACAGGATGATCTGCTCGGGTCGCGCCTTATAGTCTTGCGGCATCAGCTTTGCCGTCAGCTCGGCATCGCCCTCGACGACTTGCGCTTTGCCCCAGATCTTGATGCGCTGCCGGTGCGCATAATCGATCAGGAACAGGAAAGCCTGTGGGTTGTCGCTGAGGTTGCCCTGGGTGATGAACTGCCTGTTGCCGGAAAAATCGGCAAAGCCGATCGTCCGCTGGTCGAGTACCTTGAGGAAACCGGCAGGCCCGCCGCGATGCTGGATGTAAGGCTGCCCGTCCGCATTGGCGGTCGACAGAAAGACACTGGTCTGCCCCTCGATGAAGGCGGCGAGATCGGGCGTGATTACCGCCTGCCAGCCGCCACGCTCCTCGACACGGGCATAGGCCTGGCGCGAGCCCTTGCGGGCCTGGATCGCCTTCACCGTCGGGGTGAAGGCGACATCGCTGGTGTGAGCGTTCATGGAAGCCCTCCTTTACGCGCCGAGTTGCGCTGCATTGTTCGCCCACGAAATAGGGCCTTCCGTCTTCGAGATGCAGATGCCATATCTGCAATCTACCCTTCCGTTTTTCGGAAGGGCAAATTTTTCGGGAGAACTATGGATCGCCTCCAGTCTATGTCGCTTTTCGTTGCCGCGGCGGAGACAGGCAGCCTCTCGGCTGCCGGGCGCCGCTTCGGCATTCCGCTGACGACGGTCAGCCGCAAGGTTTCGGACCTGGAAAGGCACCTGAAGACACGGCTGTTGAACCGCTCGGCGCGGCAGCTGTCGCTGACCGATGCAGGCCACGCGTATCTCGCCGCCTGTCGTCGCATTCTCGATGAGGTCGGCGAGGCCGAGCGAATAGCCGCCGGCGAATACAGCGCCCCGACCGGCGAACTGATCGTCACTGCGCCGATCGTCTTCGGCCGCCTGCATGTGCTACCGGTCATCACCGGCTTCCTCTCCGTCTATCCTGAGGTAAGTGTGCGGCTGACACTCGCCGACCGGATAACCCAGTTGGTCGAAGAGCACATCGATCTCGCCATCCGCATCGGCGAGCTTGCCGATTCGAGCCTGATCGCCACCCGCCTGGGTTCGATCCGCCGCGTCGTTTGCGCGAGCCCGGCCTATCTCGCCGAGCACGGCACACCGCAAACGCCGCAAGAGCTTGCAGCACACAGTGCCATCACCTTCGAAGGGCTCACCGCCGCAGCCTGGAGCTTCGCCACCGGCAAGACTGAATTCAGCGTGCCGGTCCGCTCCAGGTTACGGGTCAACACGGCTGAGGCAGCAATCGATGCGGCGATTGCCGGCGTCGGCGTGACGAGGCTGCTTTCCTACCAGATCGCCACCGCCGTCCGGTCGGGTACGCTGCGCCCGGTGTTGCAAGAGTTTGAGCCAGACCCATGGCCGGTGAGCCTCGTCCATGCCGGCCAGGGGCTACTGCCGGTGAAGCTGCGCGCATTCCTCGACTTCGCCGCCCCGCGCCTGAGACAGCGCCTGCTGCAGGCGGCGTGGCAAACGTGACGAAGACGGCCCATCGCAAGGCCGGGCCGATCGCCCGCCTCGCAGCGTTTCCTTTTTGCCGGCGCTTGGTGTAACCAACGCACACCTCCTCACCGGGCAATCGCTGTATGCTCTATCTCCGCTCGCTGGCGTTCAATCTCGCCTTCTACCTCAATTTGATCGTCCAGATGATCCTCTGGACCCCGTATTATTTCCTGTCGCCGCGCCATCGCGCCTGGTTCGTGCCGAAATTCTGGTCGCGCACCAGCATGTGGCTCTACGACAAGATCGCCGGCACCAGAAGTGAGATCATGGGCCAGGAAAACCTGCCTGAAGGCTCCTTCATCCTGGCGCCGAAGCACCAGTCCTTCTGGGACACGATCGCTTTCCTGCCGTATCTCGACGATCCCGTTTACATATTGAAGCGGGAGCTGACCTGGATCCCGTTCTTCGGCTGGTACATTTTGAAGATGCGGATGATTCCTGTCGACCGCGGCAGCCGCTCGAAGGCATTGAGGACGGTGATCGCCGCGACCAAACAGGAATTGGCGCGCAATCCGCGCCAGCTGATCATCTATCCCGAGGGCACCCGCCGGGCGCCGGGCGACGAACCGGTCTACAAATACGGCATCGTCGAACTCTATGCGCAACTTGGCATTCCGGTGGTGCCGGTCGCTCACGTCGCCGGCCTCTATTGGCCGCGCCGCAAATTCCTGCGCTATCCCGGCACGATCAAGGCGCGCTTCCTGCCGCCGATCCCGCCCGGCCTCGGCAAGGACGAATTCATGCAACGGCTGATCGCCGAGACGGAGGCCGCCTGCGACCAGCTCCTCGTCGAGGCGTCGCAGACGCCGTACCCGCCGCCGATGCCGCCGACGGCGGTGAAACGGCTTGGTGAGCTGGACGCGAAACCTGAATTGAAAGGCTGAGGCAACGGCCGCGGATGCCAGAAGGGCTCACGGCAGGGCAGCCAGGGCGGCTGTTGCAATCAGCGTCACCGCAAACACCCGATTGATGATCCGCGAGGCCAGCGGTTGGCGCAGCAAACGTGCAAAAGCCGCGCCGGCGAGAAGCCACAAGAGATGAATGGCAACGATCATCAAGGCGAGAACCGTCAGCTTGGCTGAAATACCAAGACCGCCGGCGCCGGAAGACGCGCCGGCGAACACGGCGGCAATCGCCACATAGGCTTTCGGGTTGGCAACCGCCAGAAGGAACCCGCCAAGGAAGGTGGGAAGCGCCACTCCACCGACGCGCGCCGTCAGTGGCGGCGCCGTCGCTATCTTGAACGCCAGGTAGAGGATGTAGGCTGCCGAAGCAACCGCCAGCAGCGCTGCGACCTTTGGCAGCGCGGTGAGAACAGCCATGATGCCCGTCGCCACCACCAAAAGCACGAGGACCGTGCCGACAACGATCCCCGAGGCATAGCGGAGCGAATCGCGCAGGCCGAACGCGGCACCGACCGCGGTGACACTTATCGTCGCCGGCCCCGGGCTGCCCATGACGATGGCCGATGCCAGCACGAGCGCCAGCAATTGCTGCCATAGCTGCTGATCGAGAAGAACCTGTCCGGCCATGCGGCGTCCTGCATCCTGTGACGATGCAGGGACGGTAGGACAAGGCAGCGGTGCCGGTCTTGAACGATCGTGCGCGGCTATGCGCTGGCCTTGTCGAGCTCGGCGATATCGTCCGGGCTGAGCTGCAACGACGCGGCACGCACCAGGCTGTCGACCTGGTCGAGCGTCGTCGCGCTGGCGATCGGAGCGGTGACGCCGGGCCGCGCCATTACCCAGGCAAGCGCCACTTCCGCCGGCTTGGCCGAATGTCTGGCTGAAACGGCATCGAGCGCTGAGAGAATGCGCATGCCGCGCGCGTTGAGATAGCCTTTCACACCGCCGCCGCGCGGGCTTTTGCCGAGGTCGGCTTCGCTGCGGTACTTGCCGCTCAAAAATCCCTTGGCGAGGCTGAAATAGGTGATGACGCCGATGTCCTCGGCCACGCACAGGTCACGCAGCGGACCATCGAAGGACGAGCGGTCGTGGAGATTGTATTCCGGCTGCAGCACCTCGTAGCGCGGCAGGCCGCGCAGGCTTGCCACGTCGAGTGCGGCGCGCAACTGGGCGGCGTCGAGGTTGGAGGCGCCGGCATAGCGGATTTTGCCCTTGTCGAGCAGTTTCTGGTAAGCGCCGAGCGTTTCCTCATAAGGGGTGGCCGGATCAGGCCAGTGCGACAGATAGAGGTCGACAGTATCGACCTGCAGCCTCTTCAGCGAGGCGTCGATGGCCTTTTCGATATAGGCGGCGGACAGGTCCCTTTTGCCCTGTCCCATATCCGAACCGACCTTGGTGATGACGACAACCTTGTCGCGGTTACCACGGCTCTTCATCCATTTGCCGATGACGGTTTCGGATTCGCCGCCCTGGTGGCCGGCAATCCAGCGCGAATAGGAATCGGCCGTATCGATGGCGTTGAAACCGGCGTCGACAAAGCGGTCGAGCAAGTCGAACGAGGTTTTCTCATCGGCAGTCCAGCCGAACACGTTGCCGCCCAGAACCAATGGCGCGATGGATAGGTCGGTGCGACCGAGACGACGCTTCTGCAAGGCTGATCTCCATGATGATTCATGCTGGGGCGGGTGGGAGCCGCCGACCGGGCTAACCTATGTCGCGCCGCGGCGACGTCAAACGCATAGCCTCCTTTCCAGCCCGCCGGCGCTTCACAAAACCGCGACCCGCCGCGCCGCGTCCCGGATATCCAAACCAGCAGCCTCTGAAGAAACGATCTGGCAAGTTTAGCACATAGATTGTCAAATCTGCCAATTCTGACTTTTGCCGGCCGATCGTAGGTTCCGCGGCGCCGACGCAAGTCTCGGAACGGTCTGGCCGGGCCCAGACTGTTGGCCTCGGATCGTTTGTTATGGAGAACGGCATGAAAGCAATTGTATTTGACGCCATCGGTTCGCCGCGCGACGTGCTCTACATGGGCGACCTGCCGATGCCGCGGATCGGCGACGGCGAGGTGCTGGTCAGGATGGTCTCGGCCTCGATCAATCCGGGCGACTTCCTGTTTATCCAGAACCTCTATCCCGAACCGAAGAAGCCGCATTTTCCCCAGCAGATCGCCGGAAATCATGGCGCCGGCATCGTCGAGGCCGTCGGCGCAAACGTCCCGTTGGAACCGGGCACGCTTGTAGCGTTCAGCTATTATGGCAGTTGGGCCGAGTACGCGGCCATTCCCGCCGAACGGCTGATCCTGTTGCCTGCCGGCTATCCCGTCGAACGCGCCGGGCAGATGGTGAACCCCATTACCGCGTGGGATCTGCTGACGGATTCCCGTGTGCGGCCCGGCCAGTGGTTGGCTGTCACGGCCGGCTATTCGTCGATTTCGACAATGGTGATGCAGTTCGCCCAACGACGCGGCATCAACGTCATCGCACTTGTGCGGCGCTCGCACCAAAGCTTCGACCTGAAAACGCTTGGCGTCGCCGCCATTCTTGACCTTTCGGACTTGAAGGCAAGTATCCGGGAAGCGGTGATGGATATCACCGGTGGCGCCGGATTGAACGGGATTATCGACAATGTCGGCGGACCTGTCAGCGGCGAATTGATCCGCACCCTGGCGCTTGGCGGACAGATGGTGATCAATGGCGGCATGAGTGCCGAGCGCTTCGAACTGCACAATTTCGATGTCTTGCTGAGCGGCGTCGAGATCAGGGCGAATATCTATCGCTATTTCTTTTCGCCGCCGGCCGAAGCCGACCGGCCTGTCCTACGCGAGATCATCGACATCTTCGGCCAGCCGGGCTTCCACATTCCTGTCGGCGGTCTCCACGCGCTGACCGGGTTCAAGCTTGCCGTGGCAAACAGCCTGGATCGCGCCGATCTTGGCAAACAGATTTTCAGGATGTAGCCCGCGTCACGACACCGAAGCTACGACGCGATCCGTCTCGTCACGTCTTCCAGCCAGTGATCGCTTATACCCAGTGCTTCGAGGTGCTCCAGCGTGCTGAGCACGTAATCCTCATTCCTGCCCGACTGGCCGACGGCGCCGCGAACGACGGCCGCCGCCTCGGCCGGGTCGAGCGCACCGGCATATTGCTCATGGCTGCGGTCCACGACATAGGCAACGGCTTCGACCGTCTCGCTCCCATCCGTTTCACTCTTGTCGAGGCGAACGCTGAGCACACGTTCGAGATAGACGTTGGTGACCAGTTCACGCTCGCGCAGATAGGAGATGACCTCGTTGCGCAGCTCGCCTGGGACCCGGAACGCCAGCCCGATGCAGGAGCCGCCGCGGTCGAGCCCGAGCACCAGGCCCGGCCGTTCGCGCGTGCCGCGATGCACGAAAGAATAAACGCAGAGCGAACGGCGGTAGCCATGCAGGCGGGCACGCCGCGTCTCGACATGCGCGAATCCGGGCCGCCAGATCAGTGAGCCGTAGCCAAAAACCCAAAAATCGCCCATATCGCCAAGCCTGATTGTGACGAACCACTCCACCGGTGGTGTTTCAGTCCGTCTACCTGTTGTTGCCGCAAGCGACAGCCCGCCCGTGCCACCCGCGTTAACGAAAGCCGCAGCATGACGTCAAGTGACGAGCGCCCGCCGCCCAGCCAACGTCGCCGCTTGTTGTGGCTTGCTGCTTTCATCCTCGTGCTGTTCGGCATCTACAGCGCCGGCTGGTTCTACCTGGCGGACCTGGTCGAGAGTGCAACCGACAAGGCGGTCGCCGATCTCGACGGCAACGGCATCAAGGCCGACTGCGCCAATCTCGCGGTCAGCGGCTATCCCTTCAGCTTCACCCTTTCCTGCGACAGCCTGGCTTACGAGGACGACAGCCGCAACGTCGCGGCATCGACAGGCAAGATCAACGCCGCCACGCAGATCACCCGGCTTTTGTCGCCTGCCGCCGAGCTCAGGGGGCCGCTCAGGACCTCTGTTCCCGGCATGACCCCGCTCTGGATCGACTGGGATAATCTGCGGGCCGACATGAAGCTCTCCTGGCCGCTGCCGAGACGCCTCTCGCTGCAGGCAGAAGGCCTGTCCGGCCAGACCGATCCGGCAGACGACACCGATCCCGTCTCGCTGTTCAGCGCCGGAACTGCCATCGGGCAATTGCGCCCAAACGGCCCGGACATCGACTATGCCGGCAATTTCACCGATCTCGAAATCGACGCGGCGGCCATCGACGGGCGCGTCTTGCCGCCGCTCGACGGCAGCGGCGACGTGACGCTGAAGAACGGCGTGACGCTGATCAAGGCAAATCCGAAGAGCCTGCGCGGCCAGGCGGCCGAAATCCACGAGCTCGATCTGTCGTCCGGAACTGCGCGCATCACCGTTTCCGGACCCCTGTCGGTCGATGACGACGGTCTCATAAATGCCGACTTGACGATCAGGCTCAATGATCCAAAGGCCGTGGCGGCGATCCTCGCCACCGCCATCCCCGAGCAGAAGAAAGAGATCCAAACCGGCTTTGCCGGACTGGCGCTGCTCGGCAACCAGCCGTCGATGCCGCTGAAGATCGTCAGGGGCAAGGCCTCGCTCGGCTTCATCCCGCTCGGCAAGATCAAGCCGCTCGACTAGAGGTCTGGCCTGCAACCGGCCTGCAGCGGCTTATCCCTTCGGCGGGTGTTCGACTGCCTGGCGGCCGAAATCGGGTACGTCGATATCCTGGCCGGCCTCGATGATCGAGCGGCGGACGGCGCGGGTGCGGGTGAACAGGTCGAACAGCTTTTCGCCGTCGCCCCAGCGGATGGCCCGCTGCAGCGAGGAAAGATCCTCGGAAAACCGCGCCAGCATTTCGAGAATGGCGTCCTTGTTGTGCAGGCAGACGTCGCGCCACATGGTCGGGTCGGACGCCGCAAGACGGGTGAAGTCGCGAAAGCCGGAAGCCGAGTATTTGATGACCTCGGACTTGGTCACCGACTCCAGATCATCGGCGGTACCAACGATGTTATAGGCGATGATGTGCGGCAGGTGCGAAACGATGGCCAGCGTCATGTCGTGATGCTGCGGGTCCATCGTGTCGATGTTGGAGCCGCAGCGGCGCCAGAATTCCGAGAGCTTTTCCAGTGCCGCAGGATCGGTGCCGGGCAGCGGCGTGAAGATGCACCAGCGGTTCTCGAACAGTTCGGCAAAACCGGCATCCGGTCCCGATTTTTCGGTGCCGGCCAAAGGATGGCCGGGGATGAAGTGCACGCCATCAGGCACATGCGGCTGCATCTGCGCGATGACCGAGGCCTTGGTCGAGCCGACATCGGTGAGGATGGCGCCCTTCTTCAGCGCCGGCGCGATCTCCTCGGCGACCGTACCTGAAGAGCCGACCGGCACCGAAACGATAACCAGATCGGCGTCGCGAACCGCCTCTTTGGCATCCGTCGTGTAGGTGTCGCCAAGGCCGAGTTGGCTCGCCCTTGCCAGCGTCGCGTCGCTGCGCGTCGAAATCGCGACTTGGCCGGCGAGCCCCTCGCGGCGGATGACGCGGGCCAGTGACGAGCCGATCAGGCCGATGCCGACCAGCGCGATCTTTTCGAACATCGGTGAAGTCATGGTGCTCTAGCTTTTCAGGAATGTCGCGAGTGCTGCGACAACGCCGCGATTGGCCTCTTCGGTGCCGATGCTCATGCGCAGCGCGTTGGGAAAACCGTAGCCGGAAACGCGCCGCAATATGTAGCCGCGCTGGCAGAGGTAGTCGTCGGCGGCCGCCGCCGAATGCTTTTTGTCCTCGGGAAAGTGGATGAGGATGAAATTGCCGACGCTCGGCGTCACCCGCAGCCCAAGCCCCGCCAATTGCTCGCTCAGCCAGGCCAGCCAGGTCTCGTTATGCGCGACGCTGCGTTCGATGTGCGCGCGGTCGCGGATCGCCGCGATGCCGGCCTCGATCGCCGTCGCATTGACGTTGAAAGGCCCGCGCACGCGGTTGATCGCGTCGATGACGTGCATTGGAGCATACATCCAGCCGATCCGCGCGCCGCCCAGGCCCAATTTGGAGAAGGTGCGGGTCATGACCACGTTTTCCGCGCTGCCCACCAACTCGACGCCGGCTTCATAGTCGTTGCGCCGGACGTATTCGGCGTAAGCGGCATCCAGCACCAGAAGCACGTTTCGCGGCAGGCCGGCATGCAGGCGGCGCACCTCCTGGAACGGCACGTAGGTGCCGGTTGGATTGTTTGGATTGGCAAGGAAGATGATCCTGGTGCGCGGCGTCACCGCGGCTAGGATCGCATCGATGTCGGCGCGTTCATCGGTCTCCTTGACCGTTACCGGGACGGCACCGGCCGACTGTATGTAGATCTTGTAGACCATGAAGCCGTGTTCGGTGATGATGGCTTCATCGCCGGGCGCGAGGTAGGTCTGCGCAAGCAGGCCCAGAATCTCGTCGGAGCCGTTGGAGCAGACGATGTTCGCCGGGTTGAGCCCGTGCACCTCCGCGATCGCTTCCCTCAGGCGCCTGGCGCTGCCGTCGGGATAGACCGCGAGCTTGTCGGCGACCGCGCGCGCGGCCTCTATCGCCTTTGGCGAAGGGCCGAGCGGGTTTTCGTTCGCCGACAATTTGTGGACCTTGGCGACACCTTCAGGCGCCGCGCTCTTGCCGGGCACATAGGCTTCGATCTCCATGATGCCGGCGCGGGGCCTTGGACGTGTCTGATCCGGTGTCTGGCTCATTCCATGAAATCCGTCGAGAGTGCCTCCATCCGGAGGCCGCAGCGGAAATACAAGCCGTGGCCCGGAATGTCGAGGGGCGGCAATTCGGGATCAAGAACTTGCCGTTGACGAAGCCATGCGTCAGTCCTAGAAGAGCAGCGAAAGTTCCGTGGTGATTTGGCCGGTCGGCTTGCAGCCACGTTAAACAACTTGCTAAAGGGCCGTTTGCATCCTGTAACCGGCTTTGCGAAGGCATGGCCGGTTTTTTGTTGCCCTGGCTGGCGGTTGCCCAGACCGGTGGACAGCTGAAGGCCGGGCAAGGAGATGTGATGGTCGCTTTGCGCGCGCGAAAAACCAACAACGAGGCCGACCAGCCGTCGAGCCCGGTGTTGCGTTTCGGCGCCGACAAGCCGCTCAAGCTCGACGCCGGCACGCTGCTGTCGCCGTTCCAGATCGCCTACCAGACCTATGGCACGCTCAACGACGCCCGCTCCAATGCAATCCTCGTCTGCCATGCGCTGACCGGCGACCAGCACGTCGCCAACACCAATCCGGTGACCGGCAAGCCGGGCTGGTGGGAAGTGCTGATCGGCCCCGGCAAGATCATCGACACCGACCGTTTCTTCGTCATCTCGTCCAACGTCATCGGCGGCTGCCTCGGCTCCACCGGCCCCGCCTCGACCAATCCCGCCACCGCCAAGCCTTACGGGCTCGACCTGCCGATCATCACCATCCGCGACATGGTGCGGGCGCAGTTGATGCTGGTCGAGCATTTCGGGATCGAACAGCTGTTCAGCGTGCTGGGCGGCTCGATGGGCGGCATGCAGGTGCTGCAATGGGCGTCCAGCTATCCCGAGCGCGTTTTCTCGGCGCTGCCGATCGCCACCGGCGCCCGCCATTCCTCGCAGAACATCGCCTTCCACGAGGTCGGCAGGCAAGCGGTGATGGCCGACCCCGACTGGCATGGCGGCAAGTATTTCGAGCATGGCAAGCGGCCGGAAAAGGGGCTGGCTGTGGCGCGCATGGCCGCCCACATCACCTATCTGTCGGAAGCAGCGCTGCACCGCAAGTTCGGCCGCAACCTGCAGGACCGCGAAGCGCTGACCTTCGGCTTCGATGCCGACTTCCAGATCGAGAGCTATCTGCGCCATCAGGGCATGACCTTCGTCGACCGCTTCGATGCCAACTCCTATCTCTACATGACCCGGGCGATGGACTATTTCGATCTCGCCGCCGACCATGGCGGCCGTCTGGCCGATGCCTTCGCCGGCACCAAGACGCGCTTCTGCCTGGTTTCGTTCACCAGCGACTGGCTGTTCCCGACCGAGGAGAGCCGCTCGGTCGTGCACGCGCTGAACGCGGCCGGCGCCTCGGTCTCGTTCGTCGAGATCGAGACCGACCGCGGCCACGACGCCTTCCTGCTCGACGAGCCGGAACTGTTCGCCGCCATCAGAGGCTTCATCGCCTCGGCCGCGCGCGCGAGAGGGCTTGGCGCATGACCCCGAAAAGTTGCAGACTTTTCGGATCAGGACCATGCGCCAGGCAAGAGCCGAACGCATGAGCGTCAACCGCGCCCAGCGCGTCGACCTCGAAGTCGTCGCCGATCTCATCCCGCCGCAGTCGCGGGTGCTGGACGTCGGTTCCGGCGACGGCCTGCTGCTCGAATTGCTGCAGGAGACCAAGAAGGTCGACGGCCGCGGGCTGGAACTGTCGCAGCGCGGCGTCAACGAATGCGTGGCGCGGGGCCTGTCGGTCATCCAGGGCGATGCCGACAAGGATCTCCAATTCTATCCCGACAAGGGTTTTGATTTCGTCGTCTTGTCGCAGACCTTGCAGGCGACCCGCAATCCGAAGCTGGTGCTCGACGAGTTACTCCGGATCGGCAATCGCGCCATCGTCTCCTTCCCCAATTTCGGCCATTGGCGGGTGCGCTTTTCGCTGCTCTTCAACGGCCGCATGCCGGTGACCAAGGACCTGCCCTATTCCTGGTACGACACGCCCAACATCCATTTCTGCACCATTCGCGATTTCGTCAATCTGTGCGACGAGCTTGGCGCGACGGTGGAAAAGGCAACCGCGCTCGACGCCAACGGTCAGCGGATCGGCTTCTCGATGCCGTGGTGGTTCTGGAACTTTTTCGGCCAGCAGGCGGTGTTCCTGTTGAAACGATAAAAGCCAACCGTAGCAAATCGCCCCCTTATTCGAGAACGTCGGTGGCCTTGTGCGGGTGCTGGACGCCGTCGACCAAGACCACGTCGGATTGGGAATTGCCGGTGCGCAGCGGCAATATCTCCTGATAGGCGGGCGAGTCGTACCATGCGCGCGCCTGCTGCCTGTCGGGGAACTCGATGATTATGAGGTAACCCGGCCAGGTGTTTTCAACGACTTCCACCTCGCCTCCGTGCACCACGAAACGCCCGCCAAACGGCTCCAGCGTGGCATCGATCTTGTGCAGGTACTCGACGATCTGCGGCCCCGGCGTGACCTGGCGCATATGGGCGACGGCGTAGGCGGTCATGGCGTAACTCCCTGATGGTCGAAAGCCGGACAACCGGCTTGATGGGAGCAGTTTGCCGAGACCTAGTGCGCTGGTCGATTACCCCAGAGGTAATGACACTGAATACAAAACCGGCGCGCCGCTGCCGTCACCTGAAGATATTTCTGCCTGGCACCGATGATTTTGGCGCGCCTGCGCTGTCCTTATCGATGAGCGCGCCTGGATGGTCCGGCGGCCGGGAACAGAGAGGTGATCCATGGGATCGTTGCAAAATCAGAATGTCGTCGTCGTCGGAGGCAGCCGTGGTGTCGGCCGCTCGATCGCGGAGGCCGCCCTCAAGGAGAGAGCGACGGTGCTGGCCGTCGCCCGCGGAAAACAGGCCCTGGCGCAATTTGCCTGGGAGGTCTCGGGCGTGAAGACGCTCGCGGTCGATGCGACGGTGGACTCCGCCCCCGACAAGGTATTCGGCGCGCTGGAGCCGGACGTGCTGGTGATCTGCGCAGGCGCGCTGGCGCCTTCCGCGCCGGTGCACGAACAGAACTGGAAGGCGTTCTCGGCAAACTGGGACACGGACGTCAAGGCGTCGTTCCTGTTTTGCCGGGCCGCTCTGCGGCGTCCGCTCAAGCCGGGGAGCCGGATCGTCTTGATCTCCAGCGGCGCGGCCTTGACCGGCGGACCACCGAACGCCGGCGGCTATGCCGGCGCAAAACGCATGCAGATGTTCCTGGCCGGTCATAGCCAGAAGGAGGCCGATCGACTTGGCCTCGGCCTGCGCTTCATGGCGCTCGCGCCGATGCGCATCATGCCGGAGACCGGCGTGGGCAAGGCCGGCGTCGACAGCATCGCGGCCTATATGGGCATCCAGCCGGCGGACTTCATCGCCGCCATGACCGACATGCAAACGCCGGCCGATGTCGGACGGGCGGTGGTCGCGCTGGCCACCGGTCAGCCGCAAGGCAGTTCCTTCATGGTGAGCGGTAGCGGGCTTGCCCCGGCCGCCTGAGGCGCGCGTAATGCGAACCTGACCCGGAATCCGGATGCAGCCCGAAAGTAGCATGACAGACGCTCAACCACCTCTGGAACCAGCAGGCCAGCCGATCCTCGATCGGCTGGCCTTCGAGAAGGTCACGGCCGCCCATCGCCGCGAGCTCAAGCTGCATTGCTATCGCATGATGGGTTCGTTGCACGAGGCCGACGACCTCGTCCAGGACACGTTGCTTCGCGCCTGGCGCGCCAGGTCGGAGTTCGACGGGCGAGGTTCGGTTCGCGGTTGGCTCTACATGATCGCGACCAACGCTTGCCTCAACGCCATCAAGGCGAGGTCGAGGGCGCACCGCATTCTCCGGGAACCCGGACGGCCGCCCTCGCACGGAGCGGCCATAGGCGGGCCGGTAGCCGACATCGCCTGGCTGGAGCCCTACCCCGACGCCGAGCTTCCAGACATTGCCGGCAGCGAGCCAGGTCCGGAAGCCCGTTACGAGAGCCGCGAGGCCGTCCAGCTCGCCTTCGTCGCCGCCATCCAGGATCTGCCGCCCAGGCAGCGCGCCGCGCTGCTGCTTGCCGACGTCCTCGGATGGTCGGCTGTCGAGACGGCGCGTTTGCTGGGAGGATCGACGGCTTCGATCAACAGCGCGTTGCAGCGCGCCCGCGCAACGCTGGCGGCGCGCTATCCTCAGGGACGGCCGGCCAGCCGATCACGGCCCAGCCCCGAAGAAGGCCTGCTGCTCGAACGCTACATGCAGGCCTGGCAGGCCGCCAATCTCGACAGCTTGATCGAGCTGCTGCGCGAGGACGCCATCTATACAATGCCGCCCTGGCGCGAATGGTATCAAGGCCGCGAAGCGATCCGCGGTTTCTTCGAGACCGTCTGGCCGAGGTTTGGCGGCTTCCGCACATTGGCCACCCGCGCCAATGCCCAGCCGGCGGTCGGGGTTTATTCCCGCAGCCACGATGGCCCTGAATGGCGGGGCCATTCCCTGCATGTGTTCGACGCGGCCGAGGGCGGGATCGCTTCCTTGACGATCTTCATAGGGCCGCTCGGGCCATCTCTGTTCCCGGCCTTCGGCCTGCCGCCAGCCTAGCCTACGCCTGGGCCAGCCTTACCGGTCAAGTTCCGGGAAATATGGGTCCGAGAAAAACCGCCGGTCGCGCTCGCCTTGCAGGCAGTCGATCGGTGCGTCGATGCGGATCGTCCTCGGATCCACCTTGGGATACTCGATGCCGCTGACCTCGAGGATCAGTTTGCGGCGAGTGGCGGTGGAAAATTCGGAAGCAGCATAGATCGGCAGCACGAACGAGCCCGGCCCGCCGGTAACGCATTCGGCATAATACCGGTCGAGATGGCTGAAGGTGGGTGACGGGCTGATCAGGATCGGCAGCCCATTTATGACGATGCCCTTCGCCAGCGCCGCATCGCGTGCCGTTGTGACCGGCAGGCCGGTGTTGTTTGGGCCGTCGCCCGAGACGTCGATGACGCGGCGCTTGCCGGCGAAGGCCGTGCCGTCGAAAAGCTCGGCGCCGAAAGCCACTGCACCGGAGATCGAGGTGCCGCGAAAGCTCCTGAACGGGCGGGCCGCGATCTTGTCGGCGAAAGCGTTGGCGCTCTCCTTGCTGTCGACGACCTGCCAGGCAATGACCCCATCGTCGCGGATGGTGCCAGCCCATTCGAAATAGGCGATGGCGATGCGGCCGGAGGTGCCGGCACGCACGGCGTTGATGAAGTCGGGGTGGCGCAGCGCCGCGACATAGCCAGCGCGCTGCAGGGCAAACTCCCTTTCATCCATCGACTGCGAGATGTCGACGGCCAGCACCAGCTCGACATCGACGACAATTGCATTGGCCGGCGCGGCCGCAGGTGCCGCCGGGGTGCAGGCAAGGCAGGCGAGCAGGGCGAGAGCGTCAAGCATGGCCGATCGGAACGTTCCCATCTGAAACGATCGCGACAGTTTTTCGCCGCGATCGCGGCGAAATAAAGCTTGCCTTCTATTTCTTTCGGCCGGCCGAGGCGATAGCCGGGGGCGGTTCGATGGCACCTGCCCTGATACGGGCCGGCTTGAGTGGCGGTTGGCCGGCATCCTTGACGATGGTCAACGCCCGGCGGAAGAAGCGGGCATAGTGCTGGCCGCGGCCGATATTGAGGATCCCGGCGTCGGGAAGGCGCTTCTCCAGCATCGACAGCACTTGCCTCAGCGTTGGGCCGTCGAACGCGTCCAGCGCCTCGTCGATGATCACCCATTTCGGCCGTCGCAAGGCCAGCCTGGCAAAGGCCAGCAGACGCTGCTCGTCGTCGCTGAGCTCACGCTCCCAGCGCGCCGAGCGATCGAGCGAGGACGACAGGCGTTGCAGCCCGACATCGGCCAGCACCTCCGAGATCTCGGCATCGCTCGCCTCCGCAGCGCCGTCTGAATGGTTGAGCACCTCGCGCAGCTTGCCTAGCGGGAAATAGGGGGTACGCGGAACAAAGATCGGCGCTTCTCCGGCCGGCATGCCGATCCGTCCGCTGCCCCATGGCCACAGACCGGCAATGGCCCGGAAGAACAGCGTCTTGCCGGCGCCCGGATCTCCGGTGAGCATGACCCGGTCGCCGGCGCGGATTTCGACATGCGGCTCGGCAAGCTTGGTGCATCCCTCCGGCGAGGCGATCTCGAGTTTCTCGAAGGTCAGGCTGCCGTCCGGGTTTTCGCCGAACGAAATGCGCCTTTCCGTATGGTGCAGCGCGTCGGTGTCGCCAAGCGCGATGCGGAAGTCGGCGACCCGCATCAGCGTAGCGCGCCAATCGGCGATGCCGCCGATATTGTTGATGAACCAGCGCAGCGAGGAATGGACCTGGTTGAAAGCGCCGACTGCCATCATCAAGCCGCCAAAGCTGATATCGCCGGCAAAATAGACCGGTGAGGCGACAAGGATCGGCGCGACGACAGTGATCCAGCCATAGGTGTCGGTAACCCAGGAAAGATTGATCTGGGCGCTGTAGATGCGCCGCATGGCGCCCAGCACCATGCCGAGATCGAATTCGAGCCGGCGCCTGGCATCGGCCTCGCCATGCGCCAGCGCGATGGCATCGACGTTCTCGTTGACGCGAACCACCGAGGAGCGCAGCTCCGCTTCACGCGTATAGCGATCGTTGTTGAAGCGGATCAGCGGCCGTCCGACCAGCCAGCTCAACCAGGAGGCGGTGCCAGCATAAAGGATCGCCGCCCAGACCATGTAGCCGGGTATGGCCAGCGAATGGCCTCCTATGTGGAAGACGAAGCCGGAAGACAGCGACCACAGAACCCCAACAAAGGAGGCAAGCAGGATGCAGGACTGCAGCAGGCCGATGCCGAGGCCGGTGGAAAGATCGGAGAGATGCCCGGCATCCTGCTGCAGGCGCTGGTCGGGATTGACGCCGATGGCGCCGGCATGGGTCAGCCGGAAGGCACGCGCCGGCCGCATCCATTCGTCGATCAGGTCGAGCGTCAGCGCCTCGCGCAGCTTCAGGCGGAGCATCTGGTCGAGCCAGGTCTGGCCGACATTGAGCACCACAAGCCCGCCGGCGATGCCGGCAAAGACCAGAAGCTGATGCAGGAAAGCCGGCATGTCGCGCCGCGCCAGCGCGTCGTAGAAAGGCTGGTTCCAGCGATTGAGCAGAATCTGCCCGATCGAGCTCGCCACGATGACTGCGACGATGCCGATCGCGGCCCAAAACAATTGCTTTCGCACTGGCGAGGTGGTCAGCGCCAATTTGATTGTTGCCAGCTGCTCACGCAGGCTGCTGGCTTCAATCGACGTGGCAAGCTTCTGGGCACTGGCCTCGACATCCGGAAGATCAGCCATGAGTGGATCCTTGCATTCGGAAGCGGTGCTGAAACCCGGTCATAGAATCGACCGCGTATGCCTTCAATCGGGCAGCCAACCTGTCCGCGACAGATAGGTGAGAAAAAGCCTGCGTCGGATCACGAACGCGTCATCTTGGCGGCGCCAGACGTTCGGTCCGCGACAGCCGGCCAAGCGTCGGCGCGCCATGCGGCGAGAGAACCGGCACGAAGACACGGCGGGACGCGCGCTGGGCAACCGGCACGCCTTGATAGAGCCGCTTCTGCGCCTCGACGACGATAACGCCCGAAAAGATCGGCCAGAAGCGCCGGCCGGCGCGTTCCAGCACATTGTGAAACTGCATCATGAAACGTCGCGGCGACGGCGGGAAGAACAGCGCATCGGACCACGCCGCCGGCGTGAAATTCGCTTCGCGCAGCAATTCGGTGAGCTGGCCGCGCGAGAACGGCCGGCCATTGCCGAAAGGCGTGTGCTCGAAGCGCGCCCAGACGCCGCGCCGGTTGGGCACGACGATGACGACACGGCCGGCCGGCGACAGCACCCGCCAGATCTCGTTCAGCGTCTCGCGCGGGTTCTCGACATGTTCGAGCGAATGGACGAGGAGCATGCGGTCGATGCAGGAATCGACCAGCGGCAGTTCCTCGTCGAAGACCAGGGCGGTCGCCGTCGGCCCGGTCGCCGGCCAGACCACCGCGCCCTGCGTTGCCGGCATGAAGGCAAAGACACGCTCGGCATCGCTGCCGAAGCGCTCCAGCCACGGCAAGGTGTAGCCGAGGCCGACCAGCCGCTCGTTGGGCACGACGGCCCATATCGAGGACAGCGCCATGGTGATCGAGCGTTCGGCCAGGCGGCCGAGCGTGGTCGAATAAAACGAACGGAGATCGACAATGTCAGAATGCATGGGCGGAACGGTAGCTTCGAAGCAGTCCAAGTTCAACAAAGGCAGATGACATCGGCTGGCAGGCGCCCTATGTCTGCGGCAATAAAGGGAGAGATACGATGCCCGTCGAGATCGAACAATTCATGTGCCGCAGCGACAATTTCGGCGTGCTGGTGCATGACCCGAAAAGCGGTGAGACGGCGCTCATCGACGCGCCCGAGGAGGCGCCGATCCTGGCGGCGATCAAGCGCACCGGCTGGACCCCGACGATGATCCTGACCACTCACCACCATCTCGACCATGTCGAGGCCAATCTGGCGCTGAAGGAGCGCTTCAAGCTGCGCATTGTCGGGCCGGAAGCCGAAAAGGCAAAGATTCCCGGCATTGACGAAACTGTCGAGCAAGGCTCGGTCGTCCACCTCGGCGACGAGCGGATCGAGGTCATCGCCACACCCGGCCACACGGCCGGCCATGTCACCTATCATCTGCCGGCGTCGAAAGTGGCATTCGCCGCCGACACTCTGTTTGCGCTCGGCTGCGGGCGGCTGCTCGAATGCAAGCCGCCGGTGATGTACGAATCCCTGAAGAAGCTCGCGGCGCTGCCGGCCGAGACGGTCGTCTATTGCGGCCATGAGTATACGCTGGCCAACGCCCGTTTCGCGCTCACCGTCGACCCGACCAATTCGGCGCTGAAAGAGCGCGCCGCGAAAATCGAGGCGCTGCGCGCCGACGGCAAACCGACGCTGCCAACGACGATCGGCGAGGAACTGTCGACCAATCCGTTCCTGCGCTGGCACGATCCGGCGATCCGCAGGCATCTCGGCCTGGAGAAGGCCTCCGACGCCGAAGTGTTCGCCGAGATCCGCAAGCGCAAGGACAATTTCTGAGCGGCGCCAGGAGCTAGGGTCATGACCAGTTCCGCCGAAATCATCGCCCTGCTCGGCCTGAAGCCGCATCCGGAAGGCGGCTGGTATGCCGAGACCTTTCGCGACGGCGCGACAGGCACGCGCGGCCATTCGACGGCGATCTATTTCCTCCTCGAGAAGGACCAATTGTCGGCCTGGCACCGGGTCAAGGACGCGGCCGAGGTCTGGCATTTCTATGACGGTGCGCCGCTGGCGCTGTCGATACATCGAGAAGGCGGTCCCGTCATCGAGGAGATCCTCGGTACGGCGCTTGCCGCAGGCGAGCGGCCGCAGATCGTCGTGCCGGCAGGCTGGTGGCAGTCGGCACGCAGCCTCGGCGAATGGACCCTGGTCGGCTGCACCGTGGCGCCGGGGTTCGATTTCGCGGCCTTCGAATTGGCCGAACCAGGCTGGCTGCCGGGAACGCCCTAGGCACCTAGCCCAGCAGGAAACCCAGCGTGATCGCTAGCTGGCCGACGTAATACAGCGCCCAGACCGCATGGCGCACCCAGATGCGGTGCGGCGAGATTGCCGGCAGCAGGAACTTTTCCGCGGCGTGCAGCCCGTCGGACAGCATGAGCAGGACGACGCCGCCGACGACCCAGACGCTGTTCAGGCTGAGCGCCGCAATGCCCATGGCAAGCAGTGCCGCGGCATGCACACCGATCGGCAAACGCAAGCCCGGGCCGACGCGGCGCCGGAGCGCGAAAAGCATGGCCAGCACCGACACGATCATCGCCAGCACGATCGCTACCCGCCACGGCTCGGCCGAAAGCAGCCCGAGGCCGCCGCCGGCACGCAGGAACAGCACGACATAAAGCACATGCGCGGCAAGAAAACTGGCCGTGCCGCCAAGAAATGCCTTCTCGCCGTCGCGCGACAGGAAGGCGTCGCCGACGGCGCTGACGCCCAGCGCGGCGACGAGCAGCCATGGGCCGCCCTGTTGCACGACCAGCACCGCCAACATCGCAACCGCCAATGTCCTTGCAGCCGATCGCGAAAGGCGCGGCGGCATGCCGAGGCTGAACGCGTAAATCACCGCCGCCGCCAGCGAAAACACCAGCGTCGCATTGGCACTGGCATCGATGCCGCCGGGAAACGGCATCATGCGTTTGCCTCGCTCGTGGCCCTCTTGCCCAGGAACAGCGATTTCGCCGCCAGTGCCGCGCCGCCGGTGATCAGCACGCAGGCGGCGAGGATGCGCCATGACGGCTCGGCGAAGCCCGCGGCAATCAGCACGAGCGTCGATAGCAGCGGCGCGGCGTAGCTCGCCGCGCCCAGCACCTGGATGTTGCCGCGCTTGACGCCGATGTCCCAGGCATAGAACGCCGCCCCCACCGGCATCAGACCGAGGCCGAGCACGGCCAGCCACTGGCCGGCGCCGGCGGGCAGCACCGTCTGTTCAAGCAACAGATGGCAGACCAGCGAAAGGGCCGCGGTGGCGGCGCAGAACCAGGTGACGATGCTGGTCGGCACCGACGGGAAACGCCGCGACAACAGCGAATAGGACGACCACAGCACCGCACAGACGCCGGCCATGGCGTAGCCGAAGGCATAACGCGCGTCGAAGGCAAGCCCGCCGCCCTTGGTGACGATCAGGACCGTGCCGGCAAGGCCGAGCAGCGCGCCGGCGACGTGGTTCCAGGCCAGCCGCTCGCCAGGCATCAGCGCCGATCCCAGCACGATCAGCAGCGGCCACAGATAGGCGATCAGGCTGGCCTCGACGGCCGGCGCATTGCGCAGCGCGGTGAAGTAGAAGAAGTGGTAGCCGAACAGGCCGGCAATGCCGATCACCCAGACTTTGCGTGGTATCTTCGCGGCGCCGCCGGCTGCCGGCATGAACAGCCGGGCAACCAGCCCGACGCAGGTGCCGATCGTAAAGGTGATTGCCGAAAGCAGGAACGGCGGCACGGCGCCCGAAGCATCCGTAAGCAGCGCCAGCAGCGCCCACATGGCGACCGCGGAGAAGCCGATCAGTGTTGCGCGCGCCATACCCGTCGCCCCCATGCCCGTTGGCGGCGCACCATCACGCCTATTCGTTCGCTTCGAACCGCTCCGCGCTGATCGTCAACGGACCGATTTGCGTGCTGACCGTGGCGCGGATCGGCGCATATACGCCGCTTTGGCCGACTGGTGCAAACGTCACCATGATGCGGCTGCGTTTCTTCAGGTAGTTCAGCGCCTTGCGGTTCTTGCGGTAGCCGGCCACCGGCTCGAAGCCCAGCCTGCAGGTGACCGTATCGCCCTTGTAGCCGGTCACCGAGATCGAGCCTTTGGACTCGTAGGTCAGTTTCAGATCGGCACGCATTTCGCCGTCATAGAGCTTCACCGTGCGCCCGCAGACCTGGTCGAGGCTGTCGGCATGGATAACGGTCGCGGCCATCGGATCGAGGACCGATACGAGATGGCTGCCGGCCAGCGGTATCCAATTCTCGGGATTGCGCTTCTTCGGCTCAGGCACGACCTTGGTCGAGGTGACGACGCCGTTGGCAAACTGGATGTCGATCATCGATGCCTTCTTGCCGGACGTGTAGTCGGCGTGGAACGCTTGCGGCTGCAACTGCTTGCCCGAAATCTTGCCCTTCGACGAGATCGTGCCTTTCGTATCGTCGAACAAAGTGGCGAGCCCGGCGGCGGAAACGCTGCCCTCGATAGAATAGGTGTCGCCCTCGTAATGGCTGGAGAATTTCGCTTTGGCCACGGAGAGGCCGAGGAACGACACCGAATACTCGCCCGTGAAGGATTGCGGTTCTGCGGCCGAAGCCGTTGTCGGCAGCGCGACGGCCAACAGCGCGATCAGGGCATGAAGGAAAGAACGAGGCATGGCGGGTCCTTGATTGTCGACCGGACGGGCGGCTCCGGTCTGGCATGTCCCTGTGCGACCGCTTATAGGCTGAATTCCGGCCTTAATGTGAAAGGCGGCGTCGGCAGGCAACGTTGGGGAGGGTCCAGGGCTAGAAATAAAAAACCCGCCTCGGCGGGCGGGTCGTTGGAGCCAACTGGCACCATACCCAAATTAGTAGCATAGCTGCCGGCACAAAGCAAGAACAAAATGTGGCGCCCTCGACGAATTTGCCGATCTGCCTCGGCCCGGCAGAGGGAAAGGGTTGCGGCTTCACTCCAGCTTGGGTTCCTCGCCCCCACGAAAGTGCTATCGCATTCACACATCTGGGTTGCGCTTTGCGGCGAAGCTCGATTCTATTTCGGCCGGAAAAGCCGAAGGAGGGTTGAATGA
>NZ_JAMYKT010000027.1:0-69231 GCF_040317515.1 Mesorhizobium sp. M1428 | reverse complement strand
GTCTGTTCGCCCCGGGGGTGCGCGCCGGCGGTCTTGGGTGTGTGGGCCCCGCCCGGGTGTTTTTGTTTGTTGGGTGCCGTTTGCGGGGGCCGGGCCGCCGGCCGGGCCCCACGTCCGCGAAGCCACCGGTATGACGCCATCTGTTTTCATCGAACTGGACTGCGATGACCATCGCGGTGGCTTGAAGCCGGACGATCCCAAACTGCTCGAGGTGGCCAACAGGGTCGTCGAGAAGGGCGCTAATCTCGTCGGCGTCCTCGCCCATGCGGGCGAGTCCTATGCCTTGAGCACGCCCGATGCGCTGGTCAAAGCAGCCGAGAACGAGCGTTCGGCCAGCTTGCGCGCGGCGGAAACTTTGCGCGCTCACGGCCATGCCTGCCCGATCATCAGCCTCGGTTCGACGCCGACAGCGCATTTCGCCAGTAATCTTGATGGGGTCACGGAGCTGCGCGCTGGCGTCTACATGTTCTTCGACCTCGTCCAGCACGGCGTCGGGGTCTGTGCCATCGACGCCGTCGCGATTTCCGTGTTGGCCACGGTGATCGGGTCCAAGCCGAAAAAGGGATGGGTGCTGGTCGACGCAGGGTGGATGGCGCTTTCGCGCGACCGGGGAACCGCAAACCAGCAGATCGACCAGGGCTACGGCGTGGTCTGCGACGAAAAGGGGCGGGTGCTTGAAGATGTGATCGTTGCCCAGGCCAGCCAGGAACACGGTATCCTCGCCATTCGTGCCGGCTCTGGAAAGTCCATGCCCGAGCTGCCGCTCGGGTCTCGGGTCCGGATTCTGCCCAACCATGCGTGCGCGATGGCCGCCCAGCATGACTTCTACAGCGTCGTCAATGGGGACAGCCCCAAGATTGAAGCGCGTTGGGAGCGGATGCGCGGATGGTAGCGCGCGCAATTACGCCTGGGATGTTGCCCCACTCAAGTCAGCATTGGTGGTCAAAATGAAGCTTACCTCATACTGGCTGGATACGGCTCAGCCGTTCAATGAAGGGTCGTCCAAACCGCTCGAAGGCCACTACGACGTGGCGATCGTGGGCGGCGGCCTGACCGGCTCCTCCGCCGCGCTGGCCCTTGCCAAAAAGGGCGCCCGGGTTGCCCTATTGGAGGCCGAAACGATCGGCAACGCCGCGTCCGGCCGCAATGGCGGTATGTGCAACAACGGCTTTGCCCAGAACTATGCAATCATGGCTGGCAAGCACGGCAAGCCGGCTGCAAATGCACTCTACAAGGCTTTCGACGCCGGCGTCGATATGGTTGAGCGGTTGGTGCAGGAAGAAAAGATCGACTGCAGCTTCTCCCGCGTAGGCAAGCTCAAGCTTGCTGCCAAGCCCGAGCACTACGACATGCTGGCGCGCAGCCAGGAACTGCTGGCTGCCAATGTCGACCCCGACACCAGGATGATCGCGCGCGAGGACCTGCGAACCGAAGTCGGCACCAACCGCTACCATGGCGGGCTGCTCTTTCCCAAGAGCGCAGGCATGCATGTCGGCCGGTTCGTCCGTGGCCTCGCGACCGCCGCTGCTCGGCGTGGCGCCGAGGTCCATGAACGCTCGCCCGTCATGGCGATGCGCAAGGTTTCAGGCGGGCATGAGGTAACGACGCCAAAGGGCAAGATCGTCGCGCGGCAGGTCCTGTTGGCGAGCGGCATTTCCCAGGTCGGTCCGCTGAGATGGATCCGCCGCCGCATCGTGCCGGTCGGTGCCTTCCTCATCGTGACGCAACCGCTGTCGCCTGCGCAGATCGAGCGTCTCATGCCGACCCGTCGCAATGTCGTCGATACGCGCAACCTCGTTGTCTACTGGCGGCTCACGCCGGACAATCGCCTTCTGTTCGGCGGGAGGGCGCGCTTTGCCGTGTCCAACCCTCAATCCGACGAAAAAAGCGGCCGGATACTCAAGGCGGCGATGGTCGAGGTCTTTCCGGAACTGACCGGCACCCGCATCGACTACTGCTGGGGCGGCATGGTCGATATGACACGCGATCGCCTGCCGCGCGCCGGAGAGCGCGATGGCATCTATTACTCTATGGGCTATAGCGGACACGGGACCCAGATGTCGACGTTGATGGGCACCATCATGGCCGACGTCATGGACGGGCACCCCGAGCTCAATCCCTGGAAGGATTTCGACTGGCCAGCGATCCCCGGTTATTTCGGGCGCCCCTGGTTCCTGCCGATTCTCGGCGCCTATTACCGCATGAAGGACCTTGTAGGGTGATGACGCCCTTCGAACACCTGGCCCGCAACGGCCACCTGCACAAGTTCTTCATCGACAGTCAATGGGTTGAGCCGAGCGGCACCGCGACAGGCGTCGTCGTCAACCCCGCCACAGAAGAGGTTGTGAGCCAGTTTCCGCTTGGAAATGACGAGGACGTTGACGCGGCCGTTGTAGCGGCTCGCCGGGCATTCGCCACCTGGAGCCGGACCACGCCAGAAGATCGCGCGGGTCTGCTCGATCGCCTGCAAGCGCTGCTCGAGGCGCGCGGCGAACTGCTGGCTCAATGCCTGAGCCTCGAAATGGGCGCGGCGATCGGCTATGCGCGTAGCGCCCAGGTGCCGCTGGCGATCACGCATGTTAAGGTCGCTCGCGATGTGCTGACAACCTTTCCCTTCGTCAAGCAGCGGGGGCAAACCGCCGTCACCCACGAACCGATCGGTGTCTGCGCCTTGATCACCCCGTGGAACTGGCCACTTTACCAGATCACCGCCAAGGTTTCGCCGGCGCTCGCTGCAGGCTGCACGATCGTGCTGAAGCCGAGTGAGCTTTCTCCGCTGGACGCCCTGCTGTTCGCCGAAGCGATTGAGGAAGCCGGCTTCCCTGCCGGGGTTTTCAACCTCCTGCAAGGCGATGGTCCAGGCGTGGGTATGGGTCTCGCCTCCCATCCGGATGTCGACATGATCTCCATTACCGGGTCCACCCGCGCGGGCATTGCGGTGGCCCAGGCGGCAGCGACCACGGTCAAGCGTGTCGCGCAGGAGCTCGGCGGCAAGTCGCCGAACGTGATCCTGCCGGACGCAGATCTCGATCGCGCCGTTTCTCTGGGCGTAGCCGCAGCGTTCCGCAATCTCGGCCAGTCATGCAGCGCACCGACGCGCATGATCGCGCCACGCGCACTGCTCTCCGAGATCGAGGAAATCGGCAAAAGGGCCGCAGCCCAGATCGTCATTGGCGATCCGCTTTGCGAAGCCACAACTCATGGTGCAATCGCAAACCGTGCCCAATTCGACCGCATCCAAGCCATGATCGGCGTCGGCATTTCCGAGGGCGCCAGGCTCCTCACCGGCGGACCGGGCCGTGCGCACGATCTGAAAGTCGGGTTCTATGTGAAGCCGACCATCTTTTCCGACGTACATACGAGCATGCGTATTGCCCAGGAAGAGGTCTTCGGGCCCGTTCTCTGCATCATCCCCTACGACACAATCGAGGAGGCCGTCACCATCGCCAACGACACGGTCTACGGTCTGGGGGCCCATGTGCAGGGCGAGGATATGGACGCCGTCAGGGACGTGGCCTCGCGGATCCGCTCCGGTCAGGTGCATATCAACTACCCGGCCTGGGATCCGCACGCCCCGTTTGGCGGTTTCAAGCAGTCTGGAAACGGACGCGAATATGGGATCGAGGGCATGTTGGAGTATCTCGAGGTCAAATCCATCCTCGGCTATTTCTAGGCGACATCTTCGCCAAGTGCAGAGCGCGCCCGTCGGCCGAGCCCAGCTCCTGGACCGGGCTCACATACGAACCCGGCAATTGTCATGGCTCCGCAGCGTGCGGGCAATCTGCTGAGAAACCCGGTCGAGGCCCTTGGTCGATCCAGAATGCCGTCGCAATTAGAGATGTTTGGCCGTCACGGTCCAGGCGATCTGTACGTTTCGTACAACGAATTGAATACAACCGTGGAGAGACTACCATCGCCCTGGGCCGCATACGGGGAGGGTTGGATGAGTAAGGTGCAGAGGGTCAGTCCGGTAGTAGAGCAAGCAATCGCCGCAGTCCTCAATAGGGAGGACCGTGGTGACACCATCTCGATCACAGCGACATTAAACGCCGCGCGACAAGCTGCCCCTCATCTCGTCGCATCCGACGAAGAGCTAACCGAGGCGATCGTCGAGGCAGCAACTGCCCTGGGCCTGTCCGTTGCTTTCGACCGTGGGGAATAGCCGTCGGCTCACAGGGGTGGCTAAATCGGAACGTTGGTGTCATGCGTTGGGTGCCCCTCCGATGTTGCTGCATCTCAACGGGGCATCGCTGCGAGTTGGCAGGTGAACTCTTGCATCGGCAGCGAGTGTTGTCGCGCTGTCGCCGATAGTCCGCCAGAGCCGCGTCGAAGCGGCTGTCGCCGCTGAAACCATGGCAAGTGCATTTGCGCAGAGTTCGGTGTCCCGGAAGGCATCGCCGATCCCCTGCGCACTGCGTCCTTGCTGTAGCCAGCATCGCCAACGGGCGCCCGGCCTGGGCCCGTACGGTTGCGAAAGACGTTGGGCAACGCAGCGCCAGCGAATGGCGTCTCGTTGCCAAAACGGTCGGCCAAGGCAGGTCATCCCCGACTGCGATCAAGAACCCTGCGCGCCAGCCGGTCCACCAAGGTTGCCGCGATCGCCCTCGATGTCGTAGAGCCTACGATCGGCGGTTAAAATTGGTGGAGAAGAATATATGCCAGAGCACCCGAAACTCGTCTCTACTGCCAAGTCGCATGGCGGCGCCCAGCATGTTTACTCTCATCTCTCGACGAGCTGCTCGTGCGAAATGACGTTTGCCATTTTCGTGCCTCCGCAGGCACGGGAAAGCCGTTGCCCGGTGGTGTGGTACCTCTCCGGGCTCACCTGCACCCATGCCAATGTAATGGAAAAAGGCGAATACAGACGTATTGCCGCCGACCTTGGCTTGATCGTTGTCTGTCCCGATACCAGCCCGCGTCGTGCCGACATTCCGGATGAAAAGGACAATTGGCAGTTCGGCAGCGGCGCCGGTTTCTACCTCGACGCGACGCAAGAGCCGTATGCTAAGAACTATCGCATGTATTCCTATATCGTCGAGGAGCTGCCCGCCGTGATCGGGCGCGAATTTCCCGCCGATATGGCACGCCAGTCGATCTTCGGCCATTCGATGGGCGGGCATGGCGCGCTGACGATCGCACTGAAAAATCCCGCGCGTTTCAGAAGTTGCTCGGCGTTTGCGCCGATCGTGCAGCCAAGCACAGCCGGCTGGTCGAAGCCGGCTTTCGAAAAGTATCTCGGCCTGGATGAGGCCTCGTGGCGGCGCTACGATGCCACTTCGCTTATTGAGGATGGAAACCGTTTCCCGGAATTCCTGGTCGATCAGGGAACGTCAGACGGTTTCCTCCAGGAGGGCCTCAGGCCTTGGCTGCTCGAAGACGCCTGCTCCAAGGCAGGCATTCCGTTGAAATTGCGGATGCAGGACGAATACGATCACTCCTATTTTTTCATTTCGACCTTCATGCATGACCATATGACGTGGCATGCCGAACGGCTTTCACGAGCCTAAGGACAGAGGAATAGATCGGCAGTCAGGCGGGCTCGGTGACGACGCCGATACGCCGGTAGACGAATGGTTCGTCCTTCGAAGGAACCGTCGCAGCGCGCTGGGCTTCCTCGATCAGCATTGCCATGCGCGCATGGATCGGCGATTTAGCGCAAGCCGGGTCCGTCGCGGCGGCATCGCCGGCGATTGCCATCGCCTGGCAGCGACAGCCGCCCCAGTCGATCTCGCGCCGCTCACAGTTGCGGCAGGGCTCCTGCATCCAGTCCGTGCCTCGAAATGCATTAAATGCCGGGGAATCGGTCCAGATCGCGGCCAGGGTGCGTGATCCAAAACGCTCGAAGCCGAGCGACGGTATGGTCTGGGCGGCATGGCATGGCAGCACGGTGCCGTCCGGCGTCACCATGAAGGCGTCGCGCGCCCAGCCGCCCATGCACGGCTTGGGATAGATGGCGAAATAATCCGGCGTAACGAAGTCGATGTTCATGATGCCGGTGAGCCGTTCGCGCGCCGCCGCGACGATCTCCGCCTGGCGGTCGACGGCAGCACGCTCGGGCATCAGTTGATCGCGATTGGTCAGCGCCCAGCCGGCGTACTGCACGTTGGCGATCTCGAGACGCTCCGCACCCAGCGAAAGGGCCAGATCGATGAATTCCGGTACCTCCTCGATATTGTGGCGATGGATCGGCGCGTTGATGGTAAGCGGCAAGCCGGCCGCGCGAGCGCGGCGTGCCGTTTCCAGCTTCTTTTCATGGCTGCCCCTGTGGTTGCCGATGCGCTCGGTGGTCGCCGGCCGTGCGCCTTGAAAGCTCAGTTGCAGATGGTCGAGCCCGGCTTCGGCAAATGCCTCGATGCGGCCATCCGCAATGCCGACGCCGGCGGTGATCAGGTTGGTGTAGACGCCGCGCGCCGAAAGCCCGGCGATCAATTGCTCGAGATCGCGACGCAGCGTCGGTTCACCGCCGGAAAGATGCACCTGGAGAACGCCAAGGTCGGCCGCCTGCGAGAACAGGTCGAGCCAGCTCTGCGTGTCGAGTTCGCGATTGGCTTTCAGTAATTCGAGCGGATTGGAGCAATAGGGGCATTGCAGCGGGCAGCGATGCGTCAGTTCCGCCAGCATGCCGATCGGGGGGAGATGGGGCTCGTTCATAGCTTCACCAGCAGCTTGTCCGACCATTCCTGCAGGAAGGCGACGACGTCGGCCGCCACAGCCTCCTGTTCGGCATCATAATCTGCGGCAAGGCCGGCAATGATGTGGCCGACCGTGGACCGCCCATCGCAGCGGCGCAATATGTCGAGGCTGATGTCGTTTGGCCAGAACACCTTTTCGGGCGAAAGCACGGCGAACGCCTGGCGCACGGGGTCATACTGTATGCGCACGTGCCTCGGCAGCGATGGAACCGACTGCGGCGACACCATGGCTCTTTCGCGCAGTGCCATCATTGGGCTGCCTCCGGACGGAAGGCGCCGGGCGGGATATTGCCCGGCTCGCCATAGGCGTGTTGAAGCGCGTCGAGCATGGCCCAGAGTATATCGCATTTGAACACCAGTGCATCGATCACCTGCTGCTGGCGTTCCGCCGTGTCGGCATGTTCGAGCACATAGGCGAGCGCGAAGTCGGCGTCGCGTGAGGCCTGTTCGGGCCGTCGGCTGAAATAGGCCAGCGTGTCCTCGGTGATATAATCGTATCTGGCCAGCATCGCGGGTACCCGCTCGCCGATGATGAGCGGCGAGAACATCTCGGTCAGCGACGACGCGACGGCCTCCAGCAGGGTCCGGTTCGTGCAAAAGGAGAGGTAAGCGCCAACCGCAAAACGTGTCGTCGGCAGGGCCAGCCTCTCGCTCTTCACTGCGTCGGCATCGAGACCGAGCGAGGTCGCCAGGTGCAACCAGCGCGCAATACCGCCGCTCCAGCCGTCCTCGCCGTCATGATCCTCGATGCGTTTGCGCCAGGCGGCGCGAAACGCCGGATCCTCGGCATGAGCGAGTATCATGGCGTCCTTGCGCGGAATGACAGCCTGATAGCAATAGCGGTTCAGCGCCCAGGCCTGCATCTCGGTCCTCGACAGCGCACCGCTGGTCATCCTGTGATGGAAAGGATGGCGGTTGTGATAGCGCTCGGCACCGACCTGCCGCAGCACGGCTTCGAGCTCGCTGGAGGACAGGCCTTTCTTGGCCGCGTCGTGGAAATCACTCACAGTTCCATCTCCATCCCGTCGCAGGCCACTTCCCAGCCAGCCGCTTCGACTGCTGCATGCTCGGCAGAATTCTCGTCCAGAACAGGATTGGTGTTGTTGATGTGGACAAAGACACGGCGGCCGATCCTCACATCGGCCAAGCCGGCGATCGACCCCGCACCTCCCGACATTGCCAGATGCCCCATGCGCGCACCGGTCTTTTGGCCGACGCCGGCAGCAATCATCTCGTCGTCGGTGAAGACCGTGCCGTCGAACAGAAGACATGCGGCATCGGTTAGACGCGTGCGCAGGGTCGCATCGATGCGGGCGCAGCCGGGGATGTAGAATACGGAGCCGCGACTGCCGGCACTGGCGATACGGACCCCGATCGTGTCGCCGGCATCGGAGCTGAAATTGGCATCCGGCTGGCCTTTTTCTTCGAGATATAGGGCTATTTTCCCGGGCACGGGAAAGCTCTCGACAGCTACGCCGGTGTCGTGGCCGTCTGCATCGCAGATCGCCAGCTCTTTCGCCGGCGGCAAGATGCGTCGCGGCACGAGCGCCGGATCGAGGACATTGAAAATCGAATTCGCCTCCAGCGTCGCCAGAACCTGTGTCGTTGCATAGATAGCGAAAGGCTGCCGCTCACGCAGGCTGAGCAGGCCGGCGACATGATCGACATCGGCATTGGTCAGCACCACCGCGCGAATAGGCGTGGAGCGCAGCGGCGCATCATGCGCAGGCTGCAATTCAGGCGTCGCCGCGATCTGCTGGCGAAGGTCGGGCGAGGCGTTGAACAGAACCCAGCCAAGTCCATCCGCCGACACGGCGACACTCGATTGGGTTCGTGGATGCACGCCAGCTACCCCGGTGCGAGCCGCACGGCTCAGACGATAATTGCAGTTCCATTGCGGAAAGCCACCGCCGGCAGCCGATCCGATGATTCTCAAGCGCATGAAAACGCCCGCCCCGCGGCTTCGCTGACCAGCAGCCAATTTGCAGCCGCAAAAAACAGCTCGCCCGCTTTGCGCGCCTCAAACTCTTTCACGAAAATCCCATGCGGCAAGGGGATGCGTGCCCCTGTTGCCAGGGACACGCACCTCTGCGGCCTACTTCTTGGGAGTAATTTCAGCAGGCAGATACCGCGAAATTTCAAAGCCCGCAGCAACCTGGCACATGGTCGGTTTTGTCCAGCTCTTCTTCATAACATTTCTCCTCTTCTACCAGCCCGAAGGGCCGATGCTGTCGTTAGTCAACCACTGCAGGGCACCGAAGCAATGGCTCGTCCATCAGGTTTCAAAATGGACAAATGAATCAATAGGTTTTAAAAAGTCAAAAAATGAAATCGAAAGTAGCTGTGGTCTCTTTCTTCAATTGTTCATCGCGTAGGGTTTCTTCTCCTCCAGCGGAAGACTTGCACGTACCCAGCCATCCGCGCCGAGCGGATGCCAGATCACTGAACTGTAGCCCCACTCGACTGCCCGTTTCGCGGCATTCCACGACATCCAGCAATTCGTCATGCAATAGAACAGAATCGCGCGCGATTTGTCGGTGGCCGCGGCTGCGAGGCCTTGGCGAAAGTAGCTGGCGGTCTCTTCCGAAATAGCGCCGTATCCCGCGTTGGCCAGCCATATGCTGCCTGGAATGTCCTTTCTGACCTTGTCTCTCCATATCGTTCCAGCCGGCAGAGTGGTCGGCTTCGGCGTGTTCGGCATCACGTCGAAGAAGACGGCCTTTTTCCCTCGCCACAGCGCTTCCGCCTCTTCCGTGGTCACCACTGTCGCACCCTGCAGCATGTCCGGCACGGGTGCCCGGTATTCGTCCGGCCGGTAGCCAGCGGGCTCGTCAACCCCGCCTGCCCATGCCGGCTCCGTAATGCCCAGGAGGCCCATCATGAGCAGCAAAACCGCTTCCTTTCCTCTCATCGCCTGCCACATTTCTGGCCTCTGCCGGGCCCGTCCCAACTATTGTGTGATCGGATTGTCATGCTCGTCGATCAGCGGCACGTTGTAGCTGAGCAGGATCTTGATGATCTCCGCCTGGTTTTCCCTGATTACCCGGTTGAGCGTCCGCTTCCATTCCTGGTCGGACGGGCGTACGCCCATGGTGATGCGATAAGACATGCGCGAGCCGGTTTTTTCTTTCAGCAGCGGAACGATCGTGACGTCGGCTCCGAGTTCCCTGGCATAGTAGCCCGCCATCGGGCCCCACAGGACCGCCGCGTCGATCTTGCCGGCGAGCATGTCCTTGATCATGACCTCCCCCATGGAAGGGGTGACGCGCGTATCCACCGCCAGCGGGTAGATCTTGGCGGTCCGCAGAAGCTTGTTGGCGGCCATGTTGGCGGTTGGCGGCGTGCTTTCGACGACGCCGATTCTCTTGCCGGAAAGTTTCGGGTCTTCGATCGTCTCGACGCCTTCCATGCCGTTGCCTTTCGGGTAGACGAGCACATAGGCGGAGCGGTAGTAGGCATTGGTGTTCTGCACCAGTTCATCACCCTGGGCGTAGCCCATGATGATGTCGCATCGGTTGGCCCCAAGCGTGTTGCGCACAAAGCCGGTGACAGTGGGAAACCACGTGTAAGCGACTGATTTTCGCCCGGTCTTCTTGGCAACCAGTTCGGCCAGCTTGTTTTCGAAGCCTTGGCCGTTCTTGTCGGTAAAGGGCATGTTCGAGGGATCGGCGCAGACGCGCAGAATGTCGGGATCAACCAGTTCGCCCGCAGCGCCAAGCCCGGCATTTTGTGCCAGAACGTTCGACGGCAGCAAGGCGAGCGCGCCGAGGATCGACAGAACGACGCGCAGCTTCGATGCAGTGCAGCCGGTCATATCATCCACCCATGCAGGATGCTTCGGCATCCTTGGCTGCCTGGGCCTTGTTTTCGTGCTTGGGCGGCCTGCCGCGGGGTGCCGCGCCATCGGCGCGCGCGCGCAGATAGACGTAGAGATCGTCCAGGTAACAATAGACGTTCTTGTTGTCGCCAAAGGCAGGCATGACATTCTCCTTGCCGCCGCCGACATTCTTGCGGCCCTCGGCGACGATCGACAGGAACGTGGCGTAATCCATGTTCTTCAGGCTGTTGGCCAGAGCAGGCGCATAGCTCGAACCTGTGGCGTCCTGTCCGTGACAGACATGGCAATCTGAGTGATACCGGCGGTACCCGCTGAAGGTGTACCAATCGACGGTTCCGTTTTCGATCTTGTAGGTCGGATTTCCGTCCGCATCTAAATATTTGCCTCCTTCTTGCTTCACCGCCTTGGCTTTCTCCATGCTGTCTTCGGCCCGTACCAGACTTGAGCTGGCCAGAGGCAGCAGGACCAGGGCGAGAGCGGAAACTGCAATGCGAACGATCATTCAGACTCTTCCTTCGTTTGCCAGAAACCCTGGCTGCCGTCGTGCAGCGGCATTGATCGGAGTTGGGTGCGCGGCGCAATCGAGAGCCCGGTTCCCGGCTTCGGGGGCCCGGGCTCTCGTTTTCGAACCTAGTCGTTAGGCTCTTCCCGTTAATCAGTCCGGGAGGCCGAAGACGGTGAGCTGGCCGCCCAGCGTCGTATAGTCGGCAAGTGCCGCATAACCGCCGACGGCACCCAGACCAGCGGTTCCAACGACCGCGGCCTGATCGCCCTGCGCACGGCCCTGATCAACGGCGCCATGCCAGGCGGCGGCGTTATCGGGCGAAAGCAGCCCGCCTGCCAGACCGATACCGGCCCATCCACCGACGCCGGACAGAACGGCGATGTACTGCTTGCCGTCATGCTCGTAGGTTGTGATGTTGCCGATGATGCCGGATGGGGTCTTGAACTTGTAGAGCTCCTTGCCGTCCTTATCGACCGCCTTGATGTAGCCTTCGAGGGTACCGTAGAAGACGACGTCGCCATCTGTCGCCAATGCGCCCGACCACACCGAGAACTGCTCGGGCTTCGACCAGACGATCTCACCCTTGGCTGCATCCCAGGCAATGAAGTTGCCCATGTTCCCGTCACCGCCAGGCGCCGCATACATCGACACGGTGGCGCCTACATAGGGCTGACCGGCGGTGTAGCTCACTTTGTAAGGCTCATAGTCCATGCAGACATGGTTGGTCGGCACGTAGAACAATCCGGTCTTCGGCGAGTAGGCGGCCGGCTGCTGGTCCTTGGTTCCAAGCGCGGCCGGGCAGATACCGGTCGAGTTGGTGTCTTCGCCGTTCTGCTGGGTCGAATACTTGGCGACGACCTGCGGGCGGCCATACTGGTCGCTCTTGGGATCCATGTTGACTTCCGTCGCCCAGTTCACTGCCGGATCGTATTTTTTGGCGACGAGAAGTTCGCCGGTGGCGCGATCCATTGTGTAGGCAAAGCCGTTGCGGTCGAAATGCACCAGCACGTCGTGCTTGGCTCCGTTGACCTCCATGCCATCGACGAGAATCATCTCGTTGATGCCGTCATAGTCCCACTCATCATGCGGGGTCATTTGGTAGAGCCATTTGGCAACACCAGTGTCCGCATCGCGAGCCATGATTGTCATAGACCAGCGGTTGTCACCTGGGCGCTGGACCGGGTTCCACGTCGAGGGATTGCCGGTGCCGTAATAGACCAGGTTCAGCTTGGGATCATAGGAATACCATCCCCATGTCGTGCCGCCGCCCGTCTTCCACTGTTCGCCTTCCCAGGTGTTCGTGCCGGAATCCTTTCCGACAGGCTTGCCGAGATGGGTCGTCTTCTCGGGATCGAGAAGGGTGTCTGCATCAGGACCTTCCGAATAGGCTTTCCAGGCGAGCTTGCCGTCTTTCAGATTGTAGGCGGCCAGCCAGCCGCGAACACCGAATTCAGCACCGGAGACGCCCACGAGCACCTTGTCCTTGATGACTACGGGTGCCGACGTGCCGGATTCGCCCTTTCCGCCGTCGGTCTGGTCGCCGTTCTTGACAGACCAGACGACCTTGCCGGTCTTGGCATCGAGCGCGACGACGGTGGTGTCGGCCTGGTTGAGAATGATCTTGCCGTCACCATAGGCAACACCACGATTGACCGTGTCGCAGCACATGATCGGAATGACGTTCGAGTCCTGCTTGGGCTCGTATTTCCACAGGATCTTGCCGTCGTTCTTGAGGTCCAGAGCATAGACGTTGTTTGGGAAAGGCGTGTGGACATACATCACATCGCCGATGACCAGCGGCCCGCCTTCGTGACCGCGCAGCACGCCGGTGGAAAAGCTCCATTTGACCTGCAGGTTCTTCACATTGTCGGCAGTGATCTGGTTGAGTTTGGAATAGCGGGTGTTGGCGTAGTCACCCGTCTGCATCGCCCAGTTCTTCGCATCCGATGCGAGCTTTATAAGGTCTTCATTGGCCGAAGCCGTATAGGCAGCGCCGAGCGATAAAAACGCCGCGGTCGTCAGAATGTAAGTAGTTTTCGCAAGTACACGCATCCAAAATCCTCCCGGGTTCACAGTGAAGAATCGACCGTCAAGCCCCACAAGGGCTTGCCCAAGCAATTCATGTTGGGAAGTTATTTTCCGGCAGCTGTCACGACCTACCCCGAAGCAGAGGGCACCGTTACCGCCCGCCCCCCTTGGTCTTCGAAAGACTGCCGCCGCTCCCTGATAACGGTGGCGCTCTTGAAGCCGGAAACAAGAAAAAACTATGTCATCGTAAAAGACCAGGCAAGCAAAAACCTACAATGGATCGTTGCGCTGCAATATCGATATGCTGCACCGCAATATTTAGAAACAATTAAAATAAGCACCGTTTCAAGAACTAAAAAGAGGTGACCGCACAGCCGCGATGTATATAGCAACCATATTGTTCCCGTATTCTCGAGGTGATACACATTTGACTTTATTTCGATATATTCTACGGGGCGCCTCCGAGTAAGTATGCGTGCGTCTCGCTGGTTGCCGGATAGTGAGCGAAGCATGAAATGAACGCGTGAGGGAGGGTGCGCAGCGGGTCATGAAGCTGGCTCTTGTCGGTCGATAGGGCATTCCTCCTTTGGTCCTATACGCAGGCCATTGGAGCTTGACGGGCTTTGCGGCACGTCGCCAATTGGAGCGATGATCCCTTCTGGATGCATGGTGTCCGGGCCAAAACTGGAGGTTCCCCATGATAAGGTCTGTTGGATCTCTCACCCTGCCGGTGGCCTTTGCGACCACGCTGGCCTTTGCGAACTCGGCCAACGCCGCGGGAGACTACCCGACGGCAACGATTGCCGACTACGTGCTCGGCTGCATGCAAACAAATGGCCAGACACGCCAGGCGCTTGAAAGCTGTTCCTGCTCGATCGACGTTATCGCCTCGATCCTTCCTTACGATCACTATGAGAGGGCGGAGACCTTCAAAAGCATGTCGTTGACGACAGGGGAGGCGGCAGGGTTGTTTCGCGAAAGCGCGCCAGCGAAGGCGGCGCGCACGGAACTGAAACGCGCGCAGGCTGAAGCCGACGTACGTTGCTTTTAGTCAGGCGGAACAGGCACGCGTGGCCGGTGCGCCTCACAGTCTCGCCGTTTCTATCGGCCAATGGCCGCGAAATACCTTGCCATCCGTGTCGCCTCGACACGGATTTCGCCTTTGCCGTGCGCGGTGAAAGCGAACCGGAAATTGGGATCCTCCGAGATAGATATTCCGCCCTCCATCGAGAGAATCGGCTGATCGCCTTGAGAGATCGACAGTTCGTGGATGAAGTGCGCGGGAATGAAATACCGGGTGTCACCGCTTTGGCACGAACTCGAGCAATGGCGCGTACGGCGGCCCGACCAGCGGCGGATAGCGGCGGTAGGTGTTGTAGACCGCTCCGTCCTCCATCGCGAAGACGCTCCACCCTGCGCTCACCGACACGGCCGACTGGAGGTCCGGCGCACCCACATCGTCCCGGTAATCCTGCAGCCATTGCGGGGCCTCGCGGAGCAGCTGCCCCATGTCGAACTCGTCGCGGGCGATTCCGGACATCTCCTCCCGGCGGAATGCGAAGCCGTAGTCGAACAGGAAGTCGTCGCCGTAGCCCGACACGTAGGGCATCGTCCACCCGCGCTGTGTCTTAGTTGCCATCAGCTTCTCCAGCGGCGCCAGCGACATCGCGATGAGTGTCACGTCGCGGCCGTTCACGTGCGTGATCATGCCGCCCAGCCCATCGCCGACCGAGGCGCACCCCGGGCACGCCGTCTTCCAGTCCTCTCCGTACATTAGGTGATAAATGAGGAGCTGCGAGCGGCCATCGAACAGCTGCGGCAAGGACTTTGGCCCTTCCTCGGTGGCGAAGGCGTAGTGCTTCTCGACCGGCACCCAGGGCAACTCTCGCCGTTGCTCAGTCACGCGCCGTTCGTGCGCCGCCAGCTCCTGCTCGGCCGCCAGCAGCTCCTTGCGGGCAGCCTGCCACTCCTGCTCAGTCGCGACCTTCATCCGACCTCCTATGTTCGACCTAATCCTTGTTGAAATGGCGCCGGAGCGGAAACCCATCAGCCCCGCGAACTCGACGGCCTCCGCGACCTGTCTTAGTCGCACCACAGACACGGCAAGCGGACGGTAGCCTGGCTCGCCCGGCGGGCACAAGTAGCCCGCGACGGAACGCGCGTCGAAGCGATCGTAGCGCAGCAGACGACGGCCGGTCAATTTGCGAACGGCGACCCCCAGCATTGTCGTTGTCGCTTATTCCCATTCGAGCTCGGCATAAGCCGCTGTCGCGTTGCACTCGTTGTAGTCGTCGAACAGATGCCAATTGCCGCGTTCGCTTTGGCCGGCGGTCTTGATGGCCTCGCTGAGCGGCAACCCTTCCGCGATCGCCTTTCGAATATCGCGCGGCAGGATGTCGAAATAGCGCCGCTCCGCCGTCAGCGCCTCCGGCCAGCCGCCGGCGCCGGGCCGAGACTCGGCACGGCGCGCGCGGCGGCGATCGCGGCGAGCGCGTCCATCTGGCGGAGCCAGCCGAGCAGTGATCCGTCGAGCGTCGGCAAGGAACCTACGAACACGAGATCGCCGGCAAACAGCGTACCGGTCGCGCTGTCGAAAATGGTCAAATCATTGGCGGTGTGAGCCGCCTTCCATGCCTGCTTCGAGCGTGCGTTCTCCGAGGTCGAGATGCAGGCGATCCTTGACCAGCATTGTCGGAGACACGGTCTCGATCCCTTTCATGAGCGCGCCGCCGATCTGTTCGCGAAAGCTTTGCAGGCAGAACGCGCCGCGCGCCTCGGGAGCGCGCGGCAGATTGTGATGGCCGACGATGGTCGCGCCGATCTCCCGAAACGCAGCGTTGCCAAAGACGTGGTCTGGGTGCGCGTGAGTGTTGATCAGGTAGCGAACCGGCTTGGCGGTTATTTTCCCGACCGCGGCGGTAAAGGCGTGCGCCTCGATCGGGCTGCCGCCGCTGTCGATGACGGCAACGGCGTCAGTCCCGACGACGACGCCCAGGTTCGAGATCGCGCCCTGGTTGGCGGCGCTCATCAATTCATCCACGCCCTGGAAAAACAAAGACGTTGTCGGCGACTTTCCTGACCTTGAAGGCTGTCGGCAGGGGCGAAGGCGGCCCGCCCGACAGCATCGCGGCGCTGGCCGCGGTACAGGCGAAGCCGTTCACGAGCTTGCGTCGTACCCTGTCGATCGACATGTCTTTTCCGATATGCATTCCGAACGGCAAGGCGATCAGCCCACGCCCGGAAATTCTTGCTGGAATGATCGCAAAAGGTCGCTCATCACCAGTGGATTGCGATGCTGTCGCGGCACTCTTACGTCGAACATGCCGAGCACGTGGGCTGGGCGCTGCGCAAGCACGATGATGCGGTCCGACAGCATCAGTGCCTCGCGCAGATTGTGCGTTACCATCAAGGCAGTCCTGGGCCGCGCCGACCACACGGTCAAAAGCAATTGCCGAAGTCGCTCGGCGGTCTGTTCGTCGAGGGAGGCAAAGGGTTCGTCCAGGAAAAGCACCGCCGGTTCGGTGGCGAAGGCCCTGGCAAGCGCTGCCCTGCGCGCAAGGCCGAGCGAAAGCTCCGCCGGATAGAGCGAGCGCATGCCGGCGAGGCCGAGAGTGTCAAACAGCTCGTCGAGACTGTTCGCTCTTAGGCTTTTCGGCAGCGCCAGCCTGACATTCTGCTCCACCGTCCGCCATGGCAGCAAAGTAGGCTCCTGGAACACGGCGGCGATGCGGTTCGAGCCGCCTTGCGGCAGCTGGAAAGAGCCAGAAAAGTCTTTGTCCAGTCCAAGCAGGATGCGCAACGTCGTGGTCTTGCCGCAGCCCGACGGCCCAAACAGGCAAGCGAATTCGCCCTGCCGCACCTCGAAGGACAGACCCTCGAGTGCCGTGATCGACACGCCTTGCGCCGACCTGAAGGTCTTTTCGGCGATGTCGACCCTAAGCGGGACGGCGGCGCCAACGGGTTGCATGTCGTTCAATGGGCTGCACCAGGAGAAGTTCGATGACAAGCATCACCGCCACGAAAGCCAGCGTGTAGGCAAGAATGGCGGCGACGTCGAAGAGCTGGAAATAAAGATAGATCTGGAAGCCGACGCCATTGGAGCGGCCGAGCAGTTCGACCACCAGGACGATCTTCCATATGAGGGCGATGCCGGACCGCGAGGCCGCAGCAAAATAGGGCTGCAGTTGCGGCAGCAGGACATGGCGGATGCGCTCGAGCGGGGCGAAGCGGTAGACGGCGGCCATTTCGGCATAACGCGGATCAAACGCCCTCGCGCCTTCGCGCATTGTCACCACGACGTTCGGGATCTTGTTGACGGCAACTGCGCCAATCGCCGCCGCCTCGTTGAGGCCGAACCAGATATAGGCGAGCGCGATGACCACCAGCGCGGGAATGTTGAGAAACAGGACCACCCACGGACTGAAGAACCGGTCCGCACCGCGGTAGCTCCCGAGGATGACGCCGATGAGGGAGCCGATAATCATTGCGACGACGTACGCCGCAGCAACCCGTCCGAGCGTGGCGCCAAGATGATAAAAAAGGTCGCCGCTCGCCGCTTCCCTGAGCAGCACCTGCCAGACCTGCCCTGGTGAGGGGAAGGCACGGCTTTGCCACAGATGGGCCGCGAGGCCCCACAACAGGCAAAGTCCGAGCAGGGAAACCGTTACCGTCAGCGCTGGCGTTAGCGGCGACGCAAAGCCGGATCGACCCGACTTGTCTTCCGTTGCGGTCATTTCGCGAGTTCCGCCCAGAACGTGCCGGGCGCCATCTCGGGCGCCCTGCCAACCAGCTTCTCGCCGCCTATCGCGGCCAGCACGTGATAGAGTTTACCCGCATCGACCGCTTCTTCGGCGACCGGCCGTCTTGGGATGCCCTGGCGATAGCGGTCGCGCAGTTTTTCCAACTCCTTGCCTTCTGCGCGAATGAGTGGCGCCAGGCGCAGCCATTCATCATCGGACCTGCCCAGCAAGTCCTTGGCCTGCATGGATGCCTTGACGAAGCCCCGGGCGGCATCCGGATTGTCGTTCGCCCATTGGTCATGGAAGACATAACCGAGTGCCGATACGGGGCCCGAGGCACCAAGCGCTTTCGTCGCGTCATCCGCGCCGATCAGCCGACGAAAGCCGTTGGCCTCGAGCCGGGCGCAGAAATGCCAGAAATTGAGCACGGCATCGAGTTCGCCTTGCATCGCCTTTTCGGAAATCAGCGGCGGCGCACCAAAGACGACGTCGCAGGCTGTCGGCAGGTCGAGGCCGTGATCGCGTCTGGCCAACGCCTGGACCAGTAGCCAGCTCTTGTCGAGCGGGCCGCCGGCGACACCGATTTTCTTTTCCTTGAGGTCGGCCAGCGTCCGGATCGGCGATTCCTCCTTCACCATGATTGCCCCCACGGCGGTCGAATAAGGGGCCAATGTAAGGTCGCCGCCCTCGGAGCGCTGGCGCGAGACCCACAGCCAGTCGGTCACGATTATGTCGATCGCGCCGGCCAGCAGCGCGACGTTGGTCGCATCCTCCCCGGCGAAGTAGACAATTTCCAGATCGATCCTGTTGGCCTCGTCGAGCTTGTGGCGTTTCAGCGTATCGAGTTCCCAGCTCACGGTGCCGAACTTCAGGACACCAATTCGGACCTTGGCTGCCGCAAAGACGGCAAACGGCTTTGAGGCGAGGATGGCCCCCACAGCGGCCAAGCGCAGCATCATGCGCCGCGAAATCATCATGGCGTCTCCTCTTTCAGGGTCGTCGACGAACCAGGAATGTCGATCAAATCGCTCGTTCCTTGCTCGGAACGGCACATTTCCAGCGCACGACCTTGAGACTTGGATGTTCCTGAGACCATTTTGCGATCTCGGCGGGCGCCAGGAACATGCATTGGAACAGAGAGCCGCGGCTCCCGAAATAGAGGTGTTCATCTCGGCAATTGCCCGGATTGGTGCTCAGGCACACCGTTAATATGAGATCGACCATATCCATTTGGCACCTATCGTCGCCTGTGCAGCGATCTCTCCAGAGTTCGTGCTTTGGAGTTTCATCGGATTTCCTGAAGGTGCCCAAACAGGAAACGGGTTGGAGTGAGGCTACGCGTTCGGCCAATAGGCGTCAATGATGTGGGACTGCGTGTCGCTACACACTTCCCTTCGCGCAGTCGGGAAACGAAACAGGACCTTTGTACGATTGACTTCTTTCATCGGCAGTCTAGCTTTTCGAGGCGTGCAGGTGCTGCCAGTCCGGGGAGGAAGGACGAATAGTTCGCTCTCCCGCGTAAAAACGGATGCCGGCAAGGCATCGACACGCGTAAAGTGTCCAGGGCACTCACACGATCAATGAGGAAATGCCATGCGCGCAGTCGCATTTTTCGCCGCCGTGTCCGTCGCCACCTTTGTCACTACCCAGTCTCAGGCACAGGATGCCGCGGCGGGTGAGAAGGTCTTCGCCAAATGCAAGATCTGCCACGTCGCCGACAAGGACCAGAACAAGGTCGGTCCGTCCTTGAACGGTGTCATCGGCCGAACGGCCGGGACGCATCCGGGGTTCAGCTATTCCAAGGCCATGACCGAGGCCGGAAAATCCGGCGTTAAATGGGACGAAGCCACGCTGACGACCTACCTTCACGATCCCAAGGCGATGGTCAAAGGAACGAAGATGGCGTTTTCCGGCCTCAAGAAAGACGAGGACATCGCCAACGTCATTGCCTACCTGAAGCAATTCTCGAAATAACGCGGTACCGCCGACCAATTGGACTGCGCCCGGCCGGCGTTGCCCTGGGCTTTGCGCTCGAGGTCACGCAGCGTCTTGCAGCCTCTGCATCGCGGACGGGATATCGAACAGGCTGTCGCAAACGAGGTCGGCGCAAAGCTCTTCAACGGGAATTTGGCTGTATCCTCCACGCAGCAGAATGACTGCCATCCCGGCGGCACGTGCGGCGGCCACGTCGGCGCCGCTGTCTCCGACCATCAGCGTGTCACGAGGTTCGACCTGAAGCTGGTCGAGGGCCAGCAACAGCGCGTCTGGGGCCGGTTTCAAGTATGTCACCGCGTCTCCGCCGACGATCGCGCCGAGATATTCCGTCAGCCCAAAATGCAAAAGGATTTCGCGAGCCGCCAACTGCGGCTTGTTGGTCACCACGCCCATGGCTATTCCGCTCAAGTGGAAGTGCGTGAGAACCTCCCTGACGCCAGGCATCAGCCTCGTGCGGCCGGTCAGATGCCTGCGATAGATCGGCGCCATGACGCGGTTGGCCTCATCGAGCGTGCTACCGAGGAGCGGCGTGCCGGAAGCCGCGAAGGCTCGTTCGACCAGTTTCCTGATGCCGCCGCCGATCATGGCCTTGACCTGATCCAGCCGCAGCGGCGGCAGATCGCGGTCGGCCAGCAATTCGTTGACGGCGGCCGCTATATCAGGCGCCGAATCGACCAGTGTGCCGTCCAGATCGAACAGGATCGCCTTGGGCGAGCGAAACGGCCTGCCTGCGCCGACGTTCATGCAGCATCCTTCCACTTGATCGAACAGCCGATCGAAGCGATCTGGTCGAGCGGTCCGTCGCCGGTTCGGGCAACCTGCTTCATCGCCTCGAACAGGTCGCGCCTCAGCCCGGGCAATGCGGCGTCGCGTCGCGACGCGTCCAGCCGGCCGCGATATTGCAGCGTCAACTCGCTGTTGAGCCCGAAGAAATCCGGGGTGCAAACGGCTCCGTAGGCACGCGCCACCGTCTGGTGCTCATCGTGGAGATAGGGGAAAGTGAAGCCGTTCGTCCTGGCGAAGAGCTTCATATTGTCGAAGGAATCATCCGGATAAGCCCCGGCATCGTTTGAGTTGATCGCGACAAAGCCGATGCCTTCGGCCTTGAGGTCGTTGGCGTCGCGCACCATGCGCGAAATCACCGCTTTCACATAGGGGCAGTGATTGCAGATGAAGGCCAGCACCAGCCCGTTCGGGCCGGCATGGCTGAAGATCGAATGCGATTTGCCGTCGACGCCGGGCAAAACGGCGTCGATGGCTCGCCAGCCGAAATCGCAGACAGGTGGGGTTGCCGCCATATTTGCCCTCCGATGAGACGATTATGCAGCTTTCCGGATCGCCCCGTCGGCCGCCTGCCTGATGGTGCCGATATTGGCGCGATAGGCAGCCTCGGTGCCACCCCTAAAGATGGCAGAGCCGGCGACCAGCACATTGGCGCCGGCCGCGGTGACCAGCGGAGCGGTTTCGGGCGTGACGCCGCCGTCGATCTCTATGTCGATCGGACGATGGCCGACTAGGGCCTTGACCCGCCTGACCTTGTCAACGACCGCCGCAATGAAGGCCTGGCCGCCGAAGCCCGGATTAACCGTCATCAGAAGCACCAGATCGAGCCGGTCGAGCACATATTCGATGACGCTTTCTGGCGTCGAGGGGTTCAGCGAAACGCCGGCCTTCTTGCCGAGGTTTCTGATTGCCTGCAGCGAACGGTCGAGATGCGGTCCGGCCTCGGCATGCACCGTGATGATGTCGCAGCCGGCATCGGCGAAGGCGCCGAGATAGGCGTCGGCCGGCGCGATCATCAGGTGGCAGTCGAAGACCTTGTCCGTTCGATTACGGATCGCCTTGATCACCGGCGGACCGAAGGTGATGTTGGGCACGAAATGGCCATCCATCACATCGAGATGGATCCAATCGGCACCCGCCCGGACGACCGCTTCCACCTCGTCGCCGAGCCGCGAGAAGTCCGCAGATAGCACCGAGGGCGCAATGATTGTCTTGGTATCCATGATCGTCGGCTCCCATTCTGTCGTCCGTTTCCGGTCGCTGCACACACAACCGGCGTCGTCTTGTCAGCGCACCTTCGTCTCCGGTTCGCCTTCGAGCTTACCTTCCGCGAATACGCGGCTGCCGCGAATGTCGGATTCCTCGATGGTGATAAGGTCGGTTTTCGTCAACGCCCGGTCGCGCGATGCGAAAAGCCGGCTGGCCTGGCGAAGCCGGGCCCGGTCGAGGCTATTGCGGACCGAGCGGGCGTTGGAGAAATGCGGCAGCCGCATGCGGATCGGGAGATACTCGTCGAGCGCCTTAGCCGCCGCTTCGCTGAGACGGTAATTCTGTTGCGCCAGCATGATCTCGGCGATGGATTTGAGTTCGCTGACGCCGTAGTCCGGAAAATCGAGGTGATGGGCGAGGCGCGAGCGCATGCCGGGATTGCTGTCGAAGAAGCGGTCCATCTTGTCCTTGTAGCCGGCAAGAATCACAACCAGATCGTCGCGGTTGTTTTCCATGCATTGCAGCAGGATTTCGATCGATTCCTGGCCGTAGTCGCGTTCGTTCTCGGGCTTGTAGAGATAGTAGGCCTCGTCGATGAAAAGCACCCCGCCCATGGCGCGCTTGATCACGTCGCGGGTTTTGGGCGCGGTGTGGCCCACATACTGGCCGACGAGATCGTCGCGCGTCACCGCGACCATGTGGCCTTCGCGGACATAGCCGAGACGATGCAGGATTTCTGCCATTCTCAGCGCCACGGTGGTTTTTCCGGTGCCGGGATTGCCCGTAAAGTTCATGTGGAGCGTCGGCGCGCCCGAGGTCAGGCCGAACCTGCGGCGAAGTCGGTCGACCAGGAGCAGCGCCGCGATCTCGCGGATGCGGGTCTTGATGGGCTTCAGGCCAACGAGTTCGCGGTCGAGCTTGTCCATCACCTCATCGATGCTGGATGCCTCGAACTCGGCCTGCAGATCAACCGATTCGTCCTGCGCGGCAGCGCCCTTTGCTATCGCGTCCAGCATGGTGTCGCCTAGCTCCGCTCGCCTTCGGGCCTGTCGGTCGCATAAGGCACGATCGAATAGCCCTGGCTGCGGCCGTCACGCTCTTGGCGCAGCAGCCGGAACCCGGGTTCATTAGGTGGCCGGTTGACGATGAATGACATGCGCGGCGCTTCCCAGCCCTTGGTCGAATCGAAGGCGGTGACCCGGACATACATGTTGGGCATGGCTTTCCGGCAATTGTTGACTTCAAGCAGGATGCCCGCCGGGTCCCTCAGGTCGAACATCGGGTTGCCGTACATTTCCCAATAGGTGTTTCGCGGATGCGGATCGTCGGTGTATTCGACGCTGACCGCCCAGTGGTTCTTCAGCGCGTATTTGATCTGCGCCGAAATCTGCTCATCGGTCAGTTCGGGCAGGAACGAAAACTGTCCCTGCGTGACCTTGTTTCCCGGATTGGTCATCATGGCGACGGTTCCTTTCGTCTAGAAGCTCGGCGTTGCGGTTGGCACAAAGTCGGCCGTGTCGGTCGATTCGTAGTTGAAGGTGACGTCCTTCCACGTCTCCAGGGCCGCCTTCAGCGGCGTGCACCATCTGGCCGCCTGTTCGAGGATCTTGGTCCCTTCGCGCAGATAGTCGCGGCCCTCGTTGCGGGCGAGGATCATCGCCTCCAACGCGACGCGATTGGCCGTCGCGCCGGCCTGGATGCCGTCCGGATGGCCGATCGTGCCGCCGCCGAACTGCAGGATGACGTCCTCGCCGAGATAATGGATCAACTGGTGCATCTGGCCGGCATGGATGCCGCCCGAGGCGACGGGCATCACCTTGTTGAGCGACGCCCACTCCTGATCGAAGAACAGCCCGGTTTCGAGGTTCTGCGGCGTGCGCTCCTCGCGCAGCGTGTCATAAAACCCCCTGATCATAAGCGGGTCGCCTTCCAGCTTGCCAACCACCGTGCCGGCATGGATGTGATCAACGCCGGCCATCCGCATCCATTTGCAGATGACGCGAAAATTCATGCCGTGGTTCTTCTGGCGCGAATAGGTCGAGTTGCCGGCGCGGTGCAGGTGCAGGATCATGTCGTTGCGGCGTGCCCACTTGGCCATCGACTGGATCGCCGTGTAGCCAATGACGAGGTCGATCATGACGATGCAGGAGCCAAGCTGTTTTGCAAATTCGGCGCGCTCGTACATGTCCTCCATCGTGCCGGCGGTGACGTTGAGATAATGGCCCTTGACTTCGCCGGTGGCGGCCGACGCCTTGTTCACTGCCTCCATGCAGTAGAGGAAACGGTCGCGCCAATGCATGAAGGGCTGTGAGTTGATGTTCTCGTCGTCCTTGACGAAGTCGAGGCCACCCTTCAGCGCCTCGTAGACGACGCGGCCGTAGTTGCGGCCTGACAGGCCAAGCTTCGGCTTCGTCGTTGCACCGAGCAGCGGCCGGCCGAACTTGTCGAGCCGCTCGCGTTCCACCACGACGCCGGTCGCCGGGCCTTGGAAGGTCTTGAGGTAAGCCACCGGGATGCGCATGTCCTCGAGCCGCAAGGCCTTGACGGCCTTGAAGCCGAACACGTTGCCGATGATCGATGCAGTCAGGTTGGCGATGGAGCCGGGCTCGAACAGGTCGAGGTCGTAGGCGATATAGGCGAAGTACTGTTGCTCGATCCTGGTGCCTGGACCTGTGTTCGGCACCGGCTCGGATTTGAACGCCTTGGCGCGGTAGAGCTCACAGGCGGTCAGCCTGTCGGTCCACACCACGGTCCATGTCGCGGTAGAGGATTCACCGGCGATGGCCGCGGCCGCCTCCTCATGGTCGACGCCGGGCTGCGGCGTGATCCGAAACATGGCGATCAGGTCGGTCTCCTTGGGCCGGTAGTCCGGCTCCCAGTAGCCCATGTTCTTGTAGGGGATGACGCCCGACCTGTAGCGTTCCTTGCCTTCCTTGAGCGTGCCTGCTGAGGGCATGTCGATCTTGTTCATGGCAGGTCTCCTGTTTGCCGCTCAGGCGGCTTTCGCGGTTGCGATTTGGGGGTCGAGCTTTCCCGCGGCGTAACGTTTCGCCATCTCATCCATGGCGATCACCCTGATCTTCGACGCGTGGCCTGCGGTGCCGAAGCGTTCGAAGCGATCGCGGCAAAGGTCGCGCAGGGCGTCCGTGGCGGGTTTCAGGAATTTACGCGGATCGAATTCGCGCGGGTCCTCCGTCGCGACGCGGCGGAACTGTCCGGCCATGGCCATTCTGCAATCGGTGTCGATGTTGACCTTGCGCACGCCGTAGCGGATGCCGCGCTCGATTTCCTCGACCGGGACGCCAAAGGTCTGGGGCATCTCGCCGCCATAGTTGTTGATGATGTCCTGCAGTTCCTGCGGCACGGAGGAAGACCCATGCATGACCAGATGCGTGTTGGGCAGCTTTTCGTGGATCGCCTCGATCACCTGCATGGCCAGGATGCCGCCGTCGGGCTTGCGGCTGAATTTGTAGGCGCCGTGCGAGGTACCGCAGGCGATCGCCAGCGCGTCGACCTGCGTGGCGGTCACGAAGTCGACCGCCTGATCGGGATCGGTCAAAAGCTGGTCGTGGGAAAGCACACCTTCGGCGCCGTGCCCGTCCTCGGCCTCGCCCTGGCCGGTTTCCAGCGAGCCGAGCACGCCAAGCTCGCCTTCGACCGAAGCGCCGACCCAATGCGCCATGCGTGCGACACGTTCGGTGATGGCGACGTTGTAATCGTAGCTCGCCGGCGTCTTGGCATCCGCCATCAGCGACCCGTCCATCATCACCGAGGTGAAGCCGTGGCGGATCGCCGACAGGCAGGTGGCTTCGTTGTTGCCGTGATCCTGATGGATGCATAGCGGAATGGCCGGATGGATTTCGGTCAAAGCCTCCATCATCTTGGCCAGCATGATGTCATTGGCATAGGAACGGGCGCCGCGCGAGGCCTGGATGATGACCGGCGCATCGCAGGCCCTGGCGGCCTCCATGATGGCGAGGCCCTGTTCCATGTTGTTGATGTTGAATGCCGGCACCCCGTAGCCGTGCTCGGCGGCATGGTCGAGAAGCTGGCGAAGGGTGATGCGGGCCATGGTCGTCCTCCTAGATGATGAGCTTCAGAGCCGCTGCCGCGACGGCTTCGGGCGTGATGTCGAAATGCCGGTAGAGATCCGGGGCAGGAGCGCTGGCGCCGAAACCGGCCATGCCGATGAAAGTGCCGGTGTCGCCGATCCAGCGGTCCCAGCCGAGCCGTGCTGCGGCTTCGATGGCAATGCGGGGCGCCGAGCCGAGGACGGCCTTGCGGGTGCCGGCGTCCTGTTCCTCGAAAAGCTCCCAGCACGGCATCGAGACAACCGCGGCCGCGATGCCGTGCTCGGTTTCCAGCCGTTCGGCGGCGGCAACCGCGATTTCGACCTCCGAGCCGGTGGCGATCAGGGTCACCGCGCGGTGCCCGGCTGGCTCGCGCAGGATGTAGGCGCCCCGGCTCGACCGGTTCTCGTCGCTGTGTGGCTCGCCGCTAGGTGCTTGGCGCAGCATCGGAAGGTTCTGGCGCGAGAGCACCAGCACGCTCGGCCGGTTCGCGCTCTTAAGCGCCAGTTCCCAGCACTCCGCCGTTTCGATGATGTCGGCCGGACGGAAGACGTTGAGGTTTGGCGTCGCCCGCAGCATCGCCAGGTGCTCGACCGGCTGGTGGGTCGGGCCGTCCTCGCCGAGACCAATGGAATCATGCGTCATCACATAAATGACGCGCTGGCCCATGAGCGCCGAGAGCCGCATCGCGCCGCGCGCATAGTCGGCGAAGCACAGGAACGTGCCGCCATAAGGCACGAAGCCGCCATGCAGTGCGATCCCGTTCATGGCTGCGGCCATGCCGTGCTCGCGGATTCCATAGTGGATGTAGCGGCCGGCGTAGTCGCCCGGCGCTATGCGACCCATACCCTTGGTGATCGTCAGGTTCGAATGCGTCAGATCGGCGGAGCCGCCGACGGTCAGCTCGGTTGCGGCGTTGATTGCACCCAGCGCCATTTCCGAGGCTTTCCGCGTTGCAACCTTGGTCGCCTTCTCGAGATGCTCCTTACGGAAAGCAACGAGCGCTTCGAAGACCGCGTCGGGCAGGGTGCCGGCGACCGCGCTCTCGAAGGCCTCGCGCTGCGGCGAGGCGGCAAGCCGCTGCTCCCAGGCGCGACGTGCCGCTTGCCCGCGGCCGGCGATCTCGCGCCAGGCGAAAAGGATATCGTCCGGCACCTCGAACGGCGCGTAGGCCCAGCCGATGTTTTCGCGCGTCGCGGCGATCTCCGCATCGCCCAGCGGCGCGCCATGCGTCTTTTCCGAACCGCCCAGATTGGGCGCACCCTTGCCGATCACCGTGCGGCAGGCGATCAGAGACGGCCGATCCGACTGCTGCGCTGCTTCGATTGCAGCCCCAACGGCTTCCATGTCGTGGCCGTCCACCGACTGGACTTGCCATCCAGCGGCCTTGAACCGTGCCGGCTGGTCCATCGAAGTCGACAGCGAAGTCGGTCCGTCGATCGAGATCGCATTGTCGTCCCAAAAGACGATCAGCCGGGAGAGCTTCAGGTGACCGGCAAGATCGATCGCCTCGTGGCTGATGCCTTCCTGCAGGCAGCCGTCGCCGGCGATCGCGTAGGTGAAATGGTCAACGACATCTGCGCCGTGACGGGCAGCGAGCATGCGCTCCGCCAGTGCCATGCCGACAGCGGTCGAAATGCCTTGTCCAAGCGGGCCGGTCGTCGTCTCGATGCCAAGCGCATGGCCATATTCCGGATGTCCGGCGGTGCGGCTGCCCAGCTGACGAAACCGCTGCAACTCCTCGATCGGCATGTCCTCGTAGCCGAGCAGGTAATGCAGCGCATATTGCAGCATCGAGCCGTGCCCGGCCGAAAGCACGAAGCGGTCGCGATCGGGCCAGTCCGGCATCGACGGATCGATATTGATGAAGCGGCTGAACAGCACCGTCGCGACATCGGCCATGCCCATCGGCATGCCCGGATGACCGGAATTGGCCTTTTGGACGCTATCCATCGCCAATGCGCGAATGGCGTTGGCCATGTCGCGTTCCGAGACGGCGGCGACGGGCTTCAATGCTGCGGCTTGGCTGTTCATGGCGTCCTCCTCACGACACACGGTTCTTGCGTTCGATCAATTGCAGGATGAGCGGCGTCAGGATCAGCTGCATGGCAAGGTCGAGCTTGTTGCCGGGCACCACTATGGAATTCGGCCGCGACATGAACGAGTCGTGGATCATCGAAAGCAGGTAGGGGAAATCGATGCCGCGGGGGTTGGCGAAGCGGATGACCAGCATTGATTCGTCGGGCGTCGGAATCCAGCGCGCGATGAATGGATTGGACGTGTCGACAATCGGCACGCGCTGGAAGTTGATGGCGGTCTGCGAAAACTGCGGGACGATGTAGCGGACATAGTCCGGCATGCGACGCAGGATCACGTCCATCACCGCCTCGGTGGAATAGCCGCGCGTTGCGCGGTCGCGATGGATCTTCTGGATCCATTCGAGATTTATGACCGGCACCACGCCGATCTTGAGGTCCGCGTGCCTGGCCAGGTTGATCTTGTCGGTGACGACGCAGCCATGCAGGCCCTCGTAGAAAAGCAGGTCGCTCGGCGGAAATTCGCGCCATTCGGTGAAATGTCCCGGCTGCGTGCCGTACTGCTTCTCCTCATCCTCGTCATGGATGTAGGTGCGGGTCTTTCCGGTTCCCCGGCGGCCATATTCCTCGAATACCTCTTCGAGGATTGCCAGTTCATTGGCCTCGGCATGGAAGTGGGTGAAGTTCGGATTGCCCGCCTTTTCCTCCTCGGCCACCTTCGCCTTCATCGTGGCGCGGTCGTAGCGATGGAAAGCATCGCCTTCGATGAAGGCGGCCCCGATGTTCTCGCGCCTGAAGATCAGCTCGAAGATGCGCTTGACAGAGGTAGTGCCTGCGCCCGACGACCCGGTGATGGTAATGATGGGGTGCTTTGCCGACATGGTCTTCAGGCCCTGAAAAGGCCGCGGCGGCTGAACAGCGGCGCGCGCTCGCCGATGGCGCTCGGCTCCGTGTGATAGCGGGTGATGCGCGCGACTTCCCGCGCCGATCCGAAAATCATGGGCACGCGCTGGTGCAGGCTCTCGGGTTCGATTTCGAGGATGCGGGTGATCGTATCGGTGGCGGCACCGCCCGCCTGTTCGACGAGATAGGCGATCGGGTTTGCCTCATAAACGAGGCGAAGTCGCCCCTGCCTGTAGCCCTTGCGCTTGTCGCCGGGATACAGGAAGACGCCGCCGCGCATCAATATGCGGTAGCAATCGGCGACCAGGGAGGCGATCCAGCGCATGTTGAAGTCCTTCTCGCGTGGGCCTTCGGTGCCTTCGAGGCAGTCGTCGATGTAGAGCCGCACCGCCTCGTCCCAGTGCCGGTAGTTGGCGGCGTTGATGGCAAATTCCTGGGTACGCTGGGGGATGACCCGGCTCTCATAGGCCTGGACGAAGGTGCCGAGCCTGGCTGAGAGAACGAAGACATGCGTGCCGCTGCCGAGAGACAGAACGAGCGCCAGCTGCGGCCCGTAGATGAAGAAACCGGCGCCCAGCTGGTTCACCCCTGCCTGCAAAAATGAGGCGGCCGGATTCCCATCCGGCGCACCAGTTGCAGGGAGAAGCGAGAAGATCGTTCCAATCGACACGTTGGTGTCGATGTTGGAAGAGCCGTCGAGCGGGTCGATGGCGATGGCAAGAGGCGCTTGCCTGTCGAGAAGCACCGGCTGGTCCAGTTCCTCGGAAGCGTAGAGCGCGACCGGAGCGTGGCGCATGGCATCGAGAAAGATGTCGTCGGCGAAGACATCAAGATCCTTCTGAACATCGCCGTCAGCATTGGCACCACGGGTTCCGGCAAAGGCGGTGCCGAGTACCCCTTGATTGATGGTGTTGCGGATCGTGGTGGCCGCCTGCGTCAGCCGACGGACGGTCATTACGACCGCGGAGCGCAGTTCGTCCGGCTCTCCGAGATAGGAGTTCAGAAAAGCGTCGAGCGTTGCCGCTGGCATCGTAACCTCCCCATCCCGCCGCCTCTCCTCGGATCGGCCGGATTGGGGAATGAAAACAAACGATGCGGGATAAGTAAAATTCAATAACTTTACTTTACCACTAAAAAAATTTTAGTATGCTATATGAGAAACCTCACGCTCAAGCAGTTCAAGACCGTTCAGGCAATCGTCGCCCACGGGAAAATCGTCAGTGCAGCCAAGGTGTTAGGGCTGTCTCCTCCAGCGTTGACGATCCAGTTGCGGCAGGTTGAGGAAGAATTCCAGCTGGCCTTGTTTGACCGCACGGCGGACGGTATGCGTCCCACTGCCGCAGGTCTTGCCTTCGTCGAGACGGCACAGGCCATCGAGGAGCGGCTTCGTCTGCTCGAAGACAAGATGGATGCGATCAAGGGCGTGCGCGCCGGCAGCTTGCGGCTCGGCGTTGTTTCCACGGCCAAATATTTCGCACCGCGGCTAATGGCTGCCTTCATGAAGGAACATCCCGACATCGACATGCGGCTTGCCATTGGTAATCGCGCCGAGACGATCGACAATCTGAAGAATCACGACATCGACATCGCGCTGATGGGACGCCCGGCGAAAGAAGTCCCGGTGCGCGCCTCGGTCTTCGGCGATCACCCGCTGGTCATCATCGCGCCGCCGGACCACCCGCTGGCCTCGGTGCGCGAGATATCCAAGGAGCGGATTGCCCAGGAACATTTCCTCATTCGCGAGTCCGGCTCCGGCACGCGCATCTCGCTGGAAATATTTTTGAGCGACGTGCCTGGCCGCATCGACGATCTCGGCGTCGAGATGGGCTCGAACGAGACGATCAAGCAAGCGGTGATGGCCGGGCTCGGCATCGCCTTCATCTCTGCCCACACCATCGCCGCGGAAATCGAGGCTGGCCGGCTGGTTATCCTCGACGTCGTCGGCATGCCGATCCGCCGGCAATGGTTTTCCGTGATGCGCAGCGATCACGCAATCTCGCCGGCGATGGCGACCTTCCACGATTTTCTGATGCGCAAGGGCGCGATGTACCTGCCACTGTTCGGCAAGCTCTATCCGCACGAGGAACTGAACAGTAGAGGTCGAGCGAGTTAGGGCGCGCGGCCCAAGACAAACGCTTCAGACAAACGATGGTGCGTAGCAGCGGCTGATCAGCTGTGGTCTCCAGACCGACGTCCACGAGCAGAGGATCGGGAGGCTTCGCTGGTGGCACGCATTTGCCGAGGCGACCGCTACCGAAGCGCTGGGCCAACGGGGTAGCGTCCCCCGCGTTCACGGAACGGGTGGGCTTTGACTGAGCGTCTGCTAGCCTACAATTGGTTCGGCGACAGCTTCTTCGAGGCCAGCTGCCGCTGGGGCGGCGAGACCGCGGGCCGCTGCTTGTGAATCGTAAAATTCCTCAAGTGCATAGACTCTGCCCCACCGCAGGGTGAACACGTGCAGACCACGGTTGATGTACGACGCGTCGCCATTGAGCAGCGTCGCGGTGCCGTCCCACTGGGCAAACACGGTAGTATGCCACGGCCAGCCCTTCACCCAGATGTGGTTGACCGTGAGATGGAGATTGGGCAGGACGCGGCCGAGGCGCTCAAACCAGCGGCGCATGGCTTCTTTGTCGTGGCGCTCACCACCAAGCGCGTGGGCGCCGGAAACGCGGTGATGGACATGCGGCGCGAGTGCCTTCACAGCCTCATCCCAGCGATGGTTGTTGACGTGGTCGAAGCTCTCTCGGATCGATTTCTCGACAAAATAACTGTATAGCATTTGACCTCTCCTCCAAGCTTATTCGATGGCGTGATCGAGGGCACCGTGGCGCTCCGTCCGCTGATTTCTGATGGTGCTCGCCGCCATTGGGGAACGCAGGCGTTGATCCGGTGGAACCTTGCTGGTTTTTGTCCGGTGGCCGCTGCAGTCTCTAATACGGCTTTTGCCTGCTCCAGGCGCTCTCGAGAGGACCATCCGAACAGGACGCCCGCCAGCACAATGGCGGGTCTCCTTTTCATGCCCATCTCCTCATATCGAGTAGATCGCGTTCGACCTCTACGTCGGCCGCGCGGACGCGAGAGCCCACGGTCAGCAGCACGCAGATTGCGGTCTGCACGTCGGGTCAGCGTATTGTCGCGTCGGCTCGCCGAGCCATGTCAGTCTCGGTCGAGACCGTCACCTGCTCGCCGGACCTTGAGAACGCGTAAAGCGAGCCCTGGTGGCCCGGCATGGAAAAGGCCACGGAGTCGTCGTCGGCGAGACCCATGACGATGCGCAGCGGATCGCCCCCGGTCTTCGGCGCGAAGGTGGCGGTGACCTCCAGGAGGTCGCCGTCGACCGGGACGTAGTAGACCACCATGTCAAGGTGTCCCTCGTGCAGGCTGCCGCCCTCGATCGGGCGTCCGATGGTGGCTTCCTCGGCAAAAGCCGGGGTCGCAAGAAACAGCGCGGCCAGGAGCGATGCGCTCAGGGTTTTGCGGATCATTTTCGTATCTCCTTTTTAGATTGCGTTCGAACTCTATATAGGCTATAGATTACGAACGCAATCTAAAAAGAGAGGTCAACGATGCGCGTAACTCGTACTCAGGCCGCGGAAAACCGCGAAACCGTAATCAACGTGGCAAGCCGCCTTTTTCGGGAGCGCGGCTTTGACGGTATCGGCCTTAAAGATCTGATGAAGGCTGCCGGGCTGACCCAAGGCGCGTTTTACAAGCAGTTCGCATCCAAGGACGACCTGGCGGCGCAGGCGTCCAGGCGGGCGATGGAGAGCGCCACGCATCGATGGTCGGCCGCGACTGCGGCAAACCCCGATGATCCGCTTGGCGCGGTGATCGCGTTCTACCTCAGTATGGACCATCGCGGAGAAAAGATGGACGGCTGCCCGATCGTGGCGCTCGGCTCGGATGCCGCCAGACAGGGCAAGGACGTGAAAGCGCCGTTCGAAGCCGGGATCAAGGAGCATCTCGAGATCCTCGGCCGTTTCATTGCTGAGGCCAATGGCGGGGAGTTCGATGGCAAGGCCATGGCCATTCTCTCGACGATGGTCGGTTCGCTGATGTTATCGCGCGTCATCAACGATCCTGACCTCGCGCAGGCCTTTCTGGATGCGGCGGCCAATCAGGTTCGTGAATCAGCCGACGCTTGAACGGCGTGGCTGCGCCGGCGGCGCGCCCAAACTGATAGGAAAATAGATGCGACGGATTGTTGTTACGGGCATGGGTGCGGTCACGCCCCTTGCTGCCGATGTTGAAACGTCCTGGTCGCGTCTCCTGGCCGGCCGCTCGGGCATCCGGAGGCTTGCGGATGATGTGGTGGGCGACCTGCCGGCGAAGGTCGGCGGGGTAGTGCCCTCGACAGAAGAAGATCCGGACGCTGGTTTCAATCCGGAAGCCGTCCTTCCGCTGAAGGATCAGCGCAAGGTAGACCGGTTCATTGTCTTTGCGTTGGCGGCGGCACAAGAGGCGCTCGCCCAAGCAAGATGGGCTCCCGTCTCGGAAGCGGATCGCTTGCGCACGGCCACGATCATCGCCTCGGGCGTCGGCGGGTTCCCGGCCATAACCGAGGCGGTGCGCACGGTCGACCGGCGCGGCGTCCGCCGTCTGTCACCTTTTACGGTGCCGTCCTTCCTGGTGAACCTCGCGGCAGGCCACGTCTCGATCCGCTATGGCTTCAAAGGTCCGCTCGGTGCACCCGTGACGGCGTGCGCGGCCGGCATTCAGGCGATCGGCGATGCGGCTCGCCTAATCCGCGCCAACGAGGCCGATATTGCCGTGTGCGGCGGGACGGAAGCATGCATGAATCTTGTCAGCCTCGGTGGGTTTGCCGCGGCACGCTCTCTTTCGACTTCCTTTAATCACCGTCCTGATGAGGCCTCGCGACCGTTCGACAAGTCGCGCGACGGCTTCGTCATGGGCGAAGGAGCCGGCATGCTGGTCATCGAGGAATTGAGCCACGCGCTGGCGCGCGGCGCAAGACCGATGGCCGAGCTTGTCGGCTACGGCACGACGGCGGATGCTCATCACGTCACCTCCGGTCCCGAGGACGGCGACGGTGCGCGCCGGGCCATGGAGATCGCAATCGCCCAAGCAGGGATTTCGCCGCGCGAGGTTCGTCATCTCAATGCCCATGCGACCTCCACGCCGGTGGGCGACCTGGGTGAGATCGAAGCGATCAAGAGCGTGTTCGGGCGCGATTTCGCGATAGCTGTCAGTGCAACGAAATCGGCAACCGGACACCTGCTCGGAGCCGCCGGCGGGCTCGGGGCAATCTTCGCAATTCTGGCACTTAGGGATCAGATCGCACCGCCGACCCTCAATCTGAGCGCTCCCGATCCGGCCGGCGACGGGATCGACTTCGTCGCAAACCGGGCCCGGCCGGTGGCGATGGGCTATGCAATCTCCAATGGCTTCGGCTTCGGAGGCGTTAATGCCAGCGCGCTGTTCCGGCGCTGGACGGATGATCTGGCCGGCGCGAGCACCGGAGGCGCTCATGATTGACGCCTTTCGCTCCGACCTTTTCGTGCTCCCCACGCCAATTCAATACGAAGAAAGAAGTGACCTCCATGAACAAGACCAATCTAGGCGTCGCCCTGGTGACCGGGGCATCCAGCGGCATCGGGCACACAACGGCCAAAGCCCTGCAGAACGCGGGCTTTCGTGTGTTCGGAACCAGCCGTCGCGCGGTCGCCGACCGATCCGACGGCGTTACCATGCTGGCCTGCGACGTGACCGATGACACGTCCGTGGCGAAACTTGTCCAGGACGTGCTGGCCGAGACCGGGCGCATCGACCTGCTCGTAAACAATGCCGGCGTTGGCCTGCTTGGTGGCGCGGAGGAGTCCTCGATGGCCCAGGCCAAGTCATTATTTGACGTGAACGTCTTTGGCGTTATGCGCGTAACCAAAGCTGTGTTGCCGACAATGCGCCGTCAAGGCAAGGGCAGAATCGTCAATTTGAGTTCGGTGCAGGGGTTCATTCCAGCTCCCTATTTCGCGCTCTATTCGTCGACCAAACATGCCGTTGAGGGCTATTCCGAATCGCTCGACCACGAACTGCGTATTTTCGGAATTCGCGTCGTGTTGGTGGAGCCCGCCTATACCCGCACCTCATTTGAAGAAAATCTCGCCAGGCCGGACCAGTTGCTTGATATCTACGACTCTGCGCGCGCCGGCATGAATGCAGCTGTGCGGAAAGCGATGGAAAAAGGCGATGCGCCGGAAGTGGTAGCCAGGACCGTTTTGGCGGCTGCGACCGATCCCGCTCCGAAGAGGCGCTATGCGGCTGGAAAAATGGCGCGCCAGGTCAGTTTCCTGCGCCGTTTCGTCCCGGCATCCGCATTCGACAAAAGCCTGCGAAAGCAGAACGGGCTTCCGGTCTGAGGTCGACAACAATGATATTCCTGTTTCGGTCGAACCTATGGGAGCGCGCGTTCCAGGAGTTCACATTTTTGGCACTGGCACAGCCAGACGCGCATCTTCGATGCGCCAGCGTCCGCGACTTAGCCCTGCGGTCATTGGCGTTAGATTAGCGCCATGTTATATTGCGGCGCGAAAGAGCGGGGGCCACGTTCCTTTCACACCCGTAAGTGATCCGTATGTGCGACCCCTGCAGACTGGTCGGTATCACGGAAGCTCCCGGGCATGGGGTTCGGGATTCGATGGGGACAAGGGGTAATGCTCTACACGCTCGTTATGATGATCTGCCTGACGGATGTGCCGCAGACCTGTGAACAACGCGAACAGATGGTGGACGGCCTGGCGATGAATCCCGGGACCGCCTTCATGCAGGCGCAATCGCTGGTAGCCCAGTGGATCGGGACGCATCCCGGTTATTTCGTTCAGCGCTGGCGCGTGCTGCCCGGCCGCGGATCGTGATATCCGCCGCGAAGATCGAATGAGGTTCTATTTCTTCGCGGCCAGCGTTTCCGAGACGACCTTGGACAATTGATAAAGCCGCTGCTCGATTATCGTCGGCACTTCACAGACGTAAGTCAGTGATTGGACGCGTTCATTGAAAATTCGCGTTGCGAATTTCAGCTGTTCGGTTCGCCGATCGATCTCTTCGGGATCCGCATCCGGCTTTGCCCGCAACGCGTCGACATCGGACGCTTCCTTGCGCAACGCGGCGGCCATTTCGAGCTGCTTGTGGGCGTAACGGGAAATACCGGAGATCACCTGCGAGCGCTCGGCGTCCATGTGATCGAACATGCCTTGCACCAGCATCGCCATTTTGGGTGCAAGTTGCTCGGCCGGCAAGGAAGCGGCGAAATCCCTGATCTTCTTTTGAGCTTCCGCAATCGGCATGCGGCGAGCTGCCAGCTCCTCGACCAAGGCGGAGATGGTGGGGTCCTTCGACCAGCCCTTCGCCACTGAAGGAAGGTCCGGTCCGGTCCAGATCTGGCCGAGCGAGAGTTGCGGTACCTTGCGCTGTATGCAGGGCCAGTCTGGATCGGGGTTGGCTGCCATGGCGTTGACGCCCGGCGCGAGCATCGCAACCAGAGCCAGGCCGCGAACGTGAATCATTCGCGCCATCAGGCATTTCCTCCCGTGTCCTGTTTGCGGGTCATCAGGCCGCGCGAAGGGTCGTAGGCGAGGATGGCGGCGGCAAGGAACAGCAGCGTGCAGCCGGCAACGACGCCCAGCGACAGCCAGTCAACCTGGCCGTAGAAGGCGAAGCGGATCAGTTCGACGGCGTAAGTAAACGGATTGGCGAGGCAGATCTTGTAGAGCAGGGGGCTAGCCTCCTGGATACGCCACAAGGGATAGAGTGCCGGAGAAGCGAAATAGCCAGGAAAGATGACGAAGTTCATGATGCCAGCGAAGTTTTCGAGCTGCTTGATCATCGAAGACAAAAGCATGCCGAGCGCGCACAGCATCATGCCTGACAGGAACAGCGCCGGCAGTACGGTGAGATAGCCAAGCGGCGGCGCCTTGACGCCCCAGAACCAGGCAACGATCAGGAACGCGTAAACCTGCGCGATCGACACGGCGACACCGGCGAGCATCTTCGAGATCAGTAAAAACCAACGGGGGAAGGGGCTGACCAGCAGGGTGCGCATGTTGCCCATTTCGCGGTCATAGACCATCGACAGCGAAGACTGCATGCCCGAAAAGAGCAGAATCATGCCGCACAGGCCCGGCGTGATGTAGACCTCGTAGAGCACGTAGGTCTTGTAGGGCGGGATGATCGATACGCCGAGCACCTGGCGGAATCCGGCGGCAAAAATGAACAGCCAGACGAGCGGCCGAACCAGCGAGGATATGAAGCGCTCGCGCTGATGCAGGAAGCGCAGGCACTCCCGCACGACGATCCCTTTGAGGCAAATGAGGTAGTGGCGGAGCCCAAATTGTTCGAACTTCACCTGCGTGAGGGCGGCGACTTTTGCGGGCGTTGCGGGAGCGCTCATGGCGACATCTCCGCGATGCCGCTTGTCTCGATGCGGTTGAGCCTGGAAAAGGCGTCGCGGATCGAACTGGCACCGCTCGTCGCAACGACATCGGCCACCTTACCCTTGGCAACCAGGTCGCCCTGCCGCAGCACGACGACATGGTCGCCGTCTTCGACCTCATCGATCAGATGCGTCGCCCACAGCACGCCGATGCCCTCGGTTTCGACGAGTTTGCGGATGGTGGCCAGAATGCCCGCACGCGACTGGATGTCGAGTCCGACCGTCGCCTCGTCGAGCAGCAGCAGGGAAGGGCGGTGGAGCAGCGCCCGCGCGATCTCGATGCGCCGCATTTGCCCGCCGGAAAGACTGCGTGCCTTGTCATGCTGACGGCCCTGCATGTTGACTGTATCGAGCAGCGCGGCAATGCGCTGCCGGGCTTGGTGTCCGCCAATGCCATGCAGCGAGGCGTGGTAGGAGAGGTTCTGGTGGACGCTGAGGTCGAGGTCGAGCGTGCGTGCCTGGAACACGATGCCGACACGCCTGAGCGCTTCGCCCGAAGCGCGGCTGACGTCATGGCCGAAGATGCGGATCGATCCGCGGCGGGTGCCGTAAAGATGGCTGATCAGTGAGAACAAAGTTGTCTTGCCGGCGCCGTTGAGGCCGAGCAGAACGGTGAAAGTTCCCGGCGCGATGGAGAATGAGACGTCGTGGAGCGCCCGCTTCGGACCATAGGAATGGCTGATACCGGCAACATCGAGCGCCGCCACCTCCTCTCCAGGTCCGCCTGTCCTCACATGCTGCATGCGGCTGGCTCCTTCGGGGCGCGCTGGTTATCTAGTGCACTTGCAACAGCCCCGCGGCAAAGATTTGTCATGTCGGCCTCCCTGATAATCGATGCGGTCTAGTGGGGCGATATGGCCACGCCCCAAGGCTGCTGGCCCACGGTGATCGATTGAACCGGCTCGTCGGTCGCCGTGTCGATGAAGGTGATGTCGTTGGAATTGCCGTTGGTGGTGATCAGCGTCTTCTGATCGGGGGTGAAGTCGAGGTGCCAGACGCGCTGGCCGACCAGGATGTATTTTTCCACCTCGTAGGTTTCGGTGTTGATGACGGCGACGTGGTTCGCTGGCCCGAGCGCGACATAGGCTTTCTTGCCGTCGGCGCTGATCGCGATGCCGACCGGCTGGATGGTTTCGGGCCGCAGTCCCGCAATCGCGAACTGGATCTTCTTCACCACCTCGCGTTTGAGACTGTCGATGACGCTGACGGTGCCGCCGATTTCGGCACTGACCCAGATCTGTGATCCGTCGGGCTTGAATTGCGCAAAACGCGGACGCGTGTCGACCAGGACGTTGTCGGTCACCTCATGGCTGTCGGTGTCGATGAAATGCGCCATGCTGGTGGTTTCGGAGGTGTTGACCATGGTTTTGCCATCGGGACTGACGGCCATGCCTTCAGGCTCCACCCCAACGGGAATCTCGGTCATGACCTGCTTGCTCTCGATGTTGATCGCGGTGACGAGATTGTCGTCCTCGTTGGCGACGTAGAGCGTCTTGCCGTCGGGCGATAGCACGAACAGTTCGGGATCGGGGCCCGATGGCAGCGTGCCCACGATCTGCAGCGTCGCGGTATCGATGATTTCGATCATATCGTCGTCGCTGGCGCACAGATAGATGAACTTGCCGTCATGCGAGATGGTGATGCCGCGCGGCCTCTGGCCGACTTCGACGGTCTTGACCACCTGCATCGTCGCCGTGTCGACGACCGTTATCGTATTGTCTTTCTCGTTGGAGACATAAACGATGTAAGCCCACGCCGGATTGGCCATGAAGCCGGTTGCGAGAATGGCGAGTGCGCAAGCTCGTCTCTGCACGAAAATTCCTCCCGATTGGTTCTACTTAAGGACGCATTTCGTTTCCGGCTGATCGACGCCGAGCGTATCGAGCTCGGAGATTTGGTGGAGATAACCCTCCTGTGGCGATGTGGAGACCACCGATTTGGTGTCGCCGAGCAGGATTGGCTGGCGAAGCTGATGGTTCCACTTACGGAAGGTCAACTTCTGTCCCTTGAAGGCGGCGACCGAGAAATCATCCGAGCGGATGTAGTCGCTGATCTTCTTCGGATCGTCGCCATTGGTGCGCGTGCTGGCTTCGCCCACCGCCCGCACCGCCGTCCAGGCCGACATATCCTTGGACAGCATTCGCCGGCCGGTCGTCCTCAGGAAACGGCTTTGCATTTGAATGCCGCCCCATTGCTCGCTCGCGGGGTGCCAGGAGGATGCGACAAGACCGGCCGTGCCAGCGACCAGCCGCGGTGTCCAGGTGCGGTAGGGCACATAGGTTCCGAACACCTCGCTCTCATCGGCGACAAGCACCACGTCATGCTCCGGCAGATCCTGCGTGAACACGGAAATCTGCTGCTGTATCTGCGTGGCGCCGGTGTCGGTGCGGCGCGCCGTGCCAGTGTCTTTGAATTCCTTCTCGGCGACGATCTGACCGCCGAAGCGGGCCGCCGCGCGGCGCAACGCGGCCGCATATAGATGATCCCGCTCGTGCGAACCGTAGAGCAGCACCCAATTCGGCCATTTCTTTACCACGAGATACTGCGCCAGAGCGTCGGCCAGCATGCTTCGCGTCGGCGCCACATGGAAAATGTTTATGCGGCAGTCTTCCTCGCGCAGGCTGTCGTCAGTGGCGCCGACATTGAAGACCAAAACGCCCTTGTCACGGGCGATGTCGGCGATCGACAGCAATTGCTTGGCCGAGAGATCTGCGACAACATAGCGGTCACCTTTGGCAATCAGATCGTTGAACGCCTGAACCGCGTCGGCGTCCGGCTTGATCTCGGCTATGTCGAGGCTGAATTTCTGGCTGAGGAACTTTCCTGTCGTATTGTTATCGCCGATCGCCACATTGGCGCCGGCGACACCTTCGTCGCGTGGCGGCAGGTCCAGCAAGGAAAGCGCCAGTTGCGGCGCGTAGGCCCGCAAATAACCTATTCTGATTTCAGCTATCTTTCTTTCTGGCCTGTCGGTTGCGACCGGTTGGTTGCCCGTCGCTTCCTGGGCCATCACGTCCGCAACGTTGGCGGTCTGAAAAAATAAGCACAAAAAGGCCGCGAGAGTGCCTGGCACCGCGCTCGTCATCGATAAAACTGCCCATTCTTGCACTAAAGTCCGATTGTTCCCGGACCAGCGCGAATTCAAGGTGCCCACAATGAGCTTAGCGGACCCCACAAGATTTATCAAAGCCCTGCAAGTGGACTTGCGTATCTGCTTTAGTCCTATGGCTTTTCGCGGAGATACGGCGGTGAATGAGCGTGTTGCGGTCTTCGACTCCGAGATCATCCGCAGCAATGCCGGAATGTGAACTCTATGGGTTGTCTTGGGAGGATTGCCTGATGAAAACGCGCGCCGCTGTCGCCGTCGCCGCCGGAAAGCCGCTGGAGATCATGGAGGTCGACCTCGAGGGTCCCCGTGATGGCGAGGTGCTGGTCGAGGTCAAGGCAACCGGCATCTGCCACACCGACGAGTTCACGCTGTCGGGTGCCGACCCGGAAGGCCTGTTTCCGGCGATCCTCGGCCATGAAGGCGCCGGCATCGTCGTCGACGTCGGCAAGGGCGTCACCTCGGTCAGGAAGGGCGACCATGTCATCCCGCTCTATACGCCGGAATGCCGGCAGTGCCCGTCCTGCCTGTCGCGCAAGACCAACCTGTGCACCGCCATCCGCGCCACGCAGGGTCAGGGCTTGATGCCGGACGGCACCTCGCGCTTCTCGATCGGCAAGGACAAGCTGTTCCACTATATGGGCTGCTCGACCTTTTCCAACTTCACCGTGCTGCCCGAGATCGCGGTGGCCAAGGTCAATGCCGACGCCCCGTTCGACAAGATCTGCTACATCGGCTGCGGCGTCACCACCGGCATCGGTGCTGTGATCAACACGGCCAAGGTCGAGCAAGGCGCGACGGCCGTCGTCTTCGGCCTCGGCGGCATCGGCCTCAACGTCATCCAGGGCCTGCGCCTTGCCGGCGCCGACATGATCATCGGCGTCGACCTGAACAACGACAAGAAGGAATGGGGCGAGAAATTCGGCATGACGCATTTCGTCAATCCGAAGGAGATCGACGGCGATGTCGTGGCTCATCTCGTCAACATGACCAAGCGCGGCGCCGACCAGATCGGCGGCGCCGACTACACGTTCGACTGCACCGGCAACACCAAAGTCATGCGGCAGGCGCTTGAATCGTCGCACCGCGGCTGGGGCAAGTCGGTCATCATCGGCGTTGCCGGCGCCGGCCAGGAGATCTCGACGCGGCCGTTCCAGCTGGTCACCGGCCGCACCTGGATGGGCACCGCCTTCGGCGGCGCGCGCGGCCGCACCGACGTGCCGAAGATCGTCGACTGGTACATGGCCGGCAAGATCGAAATCGATCCGATGATCACCCACACGCTGAAACTCGAGGACATCAACAAGGGTTTTGACCTGATGCATGAAGGCAAGTCGATCAGGAGCGTGGTGGTTTACTGAGGAGGAGAAAGCCGCCGGCTAACCAGCCAGCGGCCGAAAAATGCAGATGTTCAAAACGGGAGGAGACAAAAATGCCGGAAAAACTGCATCCTAAAATCGACAATGGACTGCCACGGGAAAAGCCCGATTTTGCCGGCGGCACGCTGGTCTGCGCCTGCACCAGCAACCCGGTCAAGGTGAAGGTCAAGGGCCAGATCGCCCACAACCATGCCTGCGGCTGCACCAAATGCTGGAAGCCGGAAGGCGCATTGTTCTCGGTCGTGGCGGTTGCCGCTACAAACGACGTGACGGTGACCGAAAACGGCGACAAGCTGAAGGTGGTCGATCCGGGCGCGCTGATCCTGCGCCATGCCTGCACCGGCTGCGGCGTCCACATGCACGGCCCGGTCGAGCGCGACCACGCTTTCAAGGGGCTGTCCTTCATCCATCCCGAACGCTTCCAGGAAGACGGCTGGTCGCCGCCGGGCTTCACCGCTTTTGTTTCCTCGATCATTGAATCCGGTGTCGATCCGAGCCGCATGGACGGCATAAGATCACAGCTGAAGTCGATCGGGCTCGAACCTTATGATTGCCTCAATCCCGGCCTGATGGACTATATCGCCACCTGGACGGCGAAGAGATCCGGCGCGTTGCCGGCCTAACGACTGATCAGACACTATCCTTGGGGCCGGACGAAATCGCCCGGTCCCACGCGTTGGAACGAACGCAGGCGAGCGCGTAGACGGACACGCTTCGCAGGTCATTGCCGACGTGCTGTCAGCCTCGGGGGCGTTGGGCTCAACGGGAATACGCTGAAATTGGTCCAACCGGATCGTGTAATTTCAACATCAGCGACTGCGATCAGTTGGTTCTGGCTTGGCGCGGCCCAGATCGGCCGATTTGGGCCACCGGGCAAGGCATTGCATTAGAACGGCCACATCTGCCGCGTGGCGCCGCGGAAATCATGGGCACATTCTGCTTTGGCCAGCCAAGATGGCAATGTACTATTTGCCAATAAGCTGGCCATGGTTGCAGGACTATTCTAGGCCAGACCAAACCGAAATGAAGCTGATGACCGATCGCGCCAGGTTCCTGATCATCGACGACCATCCGCTGTTTCGCGAGGCGCTGCACAGCGCCGTCCAGATGGCCTACCCGGAGGTTGACACGGTGGAAGCGCGCTCGATTGCCGAGGCGCTCGAGCTTCTGACGGATGCCAAGCCGTTCGACCTGGCGCTGCTCGATCTCAGTATGCCCGACGTGCATGGGTTTGACGGGCTGCTGCAGCTCAGGACGCGTTATCCGCGCCTGCCGGTGGTCATCGTCTCCGGCTATGAGGAACCGAAGATCATTTCCGAGGCGCTGTCCTACGGTGCGGCCGGCTTCATCCCGAAATCGGCGCGCAAGAGCGACCTTGCCGCCGCCATCCGCTCGGTGATGGAAGGCGCGATCTATGTTCCCGAGACTTATGAAGGCCGGCCGCGCGACGCCGACAGCACCGACCGCGCCGAGATGGTGCAGCGCCTGGCTACGCTGACGCCGCAGCAGCTCAAGGTGCTGCAGATGCTGCGCCAGGGCCTGCTCAACAAGCAGATCGCCTATGAGCTGCAGGTCGGCGAGACCACCGTCAAGGCGCATGTCTCCGAAATTCTGCGCAAGCTCAACGTCTACAGCCGCACACAGGCGGTGATCGAGGTCTCGAAGCTGGACAATGCGGAGTTGTTTAGGGATCCGGCGGGGTTTTGAGGCGCAGGAGAGGCTTTGGGCGAACATGCAAGAAGTGCACTGTCACCGTAATTGGTAATTTAAGATGAGCAATGCGGTCCAGTAACATCAGGCGAAAATCTGCGTGCCTATATTTTCGTCAAAAACACAGCACCAAGATAAAAGATCCCCGATTTTTCATAAAAATGAAGACTAATTCCATCGTGTAGGTGAATACCACGATCAGAATTGCTGTCAAAGGTTCTATCGTAGTTGAATCCAACTGAATTAGTCATCAAGTATTCCATAACGCTGCTCATTCGCATCAGTTTTTTGGAAATCCGTTCGCTATCATGTTTTGGTAGCCTGATTTCGCCTTTACTCGTTTTTCCAGGATATAAGCCGAAGTAACGAACCGTCTTCAATTCGTTTGTCTCGTCCAGTCCGACCTCGAGGTCGTCGAAGCACATTATGTTCTCACCCTTGTCCCAAAAAGGGTCGGGACCAAGCGCTCGATTGATGGGTTCCGGCACTGACGTTTCATCAAGTTGGTACACAGCCTCTCCTCGAAGAATGCGCCAGAAGGGAGACGTATGGTATCCAGCCGTTTGTTTATTGCCGTTGGTCATTGTTTCGTTGGCCACCCCTTCGTTGCCCTCCCGTTCACCCAGAATTACGGTGACACCCATTGGCCGGCCCCTCGTCAAGGGCGCGCGGAACTTTTTTGGCGGCGTCAGCCGCCAATTGCATCTTTCCTTCCTTCCCTTTAGCGGCAGGTTTTGAACTGCACCCGTTTCCTCGCGCTTGGCTGCGAGAACGATCGCGCCAGACACCCATAAGGATCAAGCATTGGTTGGGCCTTGCGGCTTTCCCATGCCCTGGCGGCTCAGCCGCCCCAGAAGAACGTTGGTTCCGCGCCGCGTCCATAGCAGGTTCTTAATCGTCTCTTCGGACATGAGTCGAACCATCTGTTTTGCCACCTCCCGATGCTAGGAAAGTCCGCGCGATTTCCTAAGCCAGCAGATGCGCCAGCAGCGCCCGCAATTGCGCCGGCTTCAACGGTTTGCGCATCAGCTCGATGCCGGCGGCGCGGGCGGCGTTGGCGATTGTCTCCGAACCATCGGCGGTGACGATCAGCGCCGGCACCGCGCGGCCGAGATAATCACGGACCTCGGCGATTGTGGTGGTGCCGAGGTCGCCGGCGTCGAGATGCTGGTCGGCTATGACAATATCTGGCAACCAGTCGGTATCGCCAAGCAGGTCGAGCGCGTCACCGGTCGAGGTGGCGGGGCGCACCAGGCATTGCCAGCGCTCGAGCAGGGAGGTCATCGCCTGCAACACCTCGATGTCGTTTTCGACCAGCAGCACCCTTGTGCCGAACAGACCGTAGCCGCGCGGCCGCTCCATGTCGACCGTGCTGGCGATTGGATCGGCCGTGTCGCCGATCCCGACCGGAACGTCGATATGGAAAATCGTGCCATGTCCGACCTTCGACGAAAACGTGACGGGATGGCCGAGTGCCGCGGCGATGCGGCGCACGATGGCTAGCCCCAACCCCAGCCCGCCGGCGGCAAGCCCGGCATCCGTCGGGATCACGCCGCGATGGAATTCCTCGAACACCGCCTCGCGCTGGTCGTCGGGGATGCCGCAGCCGGTATCGGCGACGTCGATGCGGATCGTGTCGCCGCGATGCCTGGTGCCGACCAACACGCCACCGGAGCGGGTATAGCGCAGCGCATTGGAAAGGATGTTCTGCAGGATGCGGCGCAGCAAGGTGCGATCCGAGCGGACCAGCGCGTTGACCGGCCGGAACTTCAGCGTCAGCCCCTTCATTTCGGCGACTGGCTGAAAATCCGAGCGCAGAGACGAAAACAGCGTCTCCAGGCTGACATCGGTGATGTCGGGCTGCACGACGCCGGCATCGAGCTTAGAAATGTCGAGCAAGGTACGGAGCAGGTCCTCCATCGTCTCCAGCGATCGCTCGACCTGGCGGACCAGGTTTCTGCCTTCGTTGCTGGTCTGTACTTCGGCAAGCGCCGAGACCGACAGATGCGCGGCGTTCAACGGCTGCAGCACGTCATGGCTGGCGGCCGCCAGGAACCTGGTCTTGGACAGGTTCGCCAGCTCGGCGTTTTCCTTGGCCGCGTTCAAGTCGATGTTCGACTGCTCCAGCCGGCGCAAGGTCGAATGCAGCTCTTCGGTGCGGCTGCGCACCCGGCTCTCGAGCGAAATGGCGGTCTGGAACAGCGAAAAGGCATTGCCTTGCTGGTCCATGGAACGCTCGACGCGGCTGATCAGCGCGGCGTTTATTTTCTTCAGCCTTTCCAGGTCGTCGATGTTCCTGAGCGGCATCCCGGATTTCCTACTCCGCCGCTTCGGCCGCATTGCGTTCACCGAAGGCGATGCCGGTGAAGGTCTGGTTCAGATGCATCGAACGGTACTGTTCGCCATAGGTGCCGAAGCCGAGGACGTTGTTGACCTTGTAGAGTTCCGAAATCTCGCGATAGACCTGCCGATTGCGCGCGTCGAGCCGGCGCAGCACGCAGTCGAAACCGAGGATCAGGTCGATGCCGCCAAGCCTTTCGCTGACGTCGCTGAGAGCGGCGCGGGTCGCCTCGACCATGTCCTTGGGCTGGGCGACGGCAAGCACGACACCATCGTCGATGGCGCAGAAGAACGACAGCGAGCCGTCCGCGTGCATCTTCTGGATTGAACGGCAGTAAAATTCGCCGCCGACTTTCACCACCACTGGGTGCGAGGCAAAACTCAGTGGCGTCAGCATCTGCGCGACGACGCCGACCGAGGCGGCATATTCCTCGGCGGCAATGGTGGCGTTGAATTCGCGCACGATGCGGTGGTCGGGATCGGATGCCGTCACCACCAGCTTCTCGTCGGTGGGAACGAAATTGTCGGTCTTGAACACGTGGAAAGGAATTTCCGTGGTGATCAGCACGATGATGGCGCTGTCGGAGGTCACTTTGCCGTTCGAGATCAGCCGTGTTGTCTCGAATTTCAAATCATCGCCAGCCGACCCGCCGATCAGTGGGATGTCGTCGAGCCCCCAATGGATGGCGGAGGTCACCGCTTCTTCGGCATACGACAGCCCGTCGATCAAGCAGAGCGCGAAAGTGGTGTCGGCCCGCTCGTGCCCGAGGCGCTCGCGTAACGAACGCCTCAGCGCCTCGACTTCGCCGGTAATCCCGTCCATGCCTGATGACGACAGATTTTCGACCATGGTGCTGGCTGCCGAAAACGATACGGAGGGAAGCAGCATCGCCAGGATCTGACCTTCCTCCAGCCCCTTGGGCGTTATCTCACCGGCCGTCGAGCAGCCGGCATAGTGGAGCGCCGGCGCGTGGGTGTTCAGCGCTTCCGACAGGGCGACGGCCTCTATTAGACTCTGCGAGAAAAACAGGAGGGCAAACCCGGCGTCGATGGCCACTGCTTCCGCTGCCACCGCCCGGGCGAACGCATCCGCGTCAGATTCGTCGGTGGTGAGCACCGAAAGGCCGCATGCATAGCGCGTCCGTGACTTGGCCAGCGGCTTCCTCCTCCATTTCCTCCGACGCTTTTTTGTGCGCGTCTGGCGCGCCGGCGTCGAGGTCATTGTTGTCTTGAAGCGGCGCTTTGGCAATGAGCCAACATGATGGATTTGAAGTTTCTGCCGTTTGACGGCTTCCGCGCGATGGCCCCGTTGGGGGAGCCGCAGGCGCGCTCGGCCGAAACTGTCTAGCAGTTGGTCTGAGATCGGTTGGGTCGCGGCCAATTTCCGCCTGCCGCGCTTCAAGCTGTTGCAAGACATTCAAATTTGAGCTTCCGCACTCATGCTTTGTCGAGAGTATCTCCGTAGGTTTTAGCCGTTCTGAATCGCCGTCGGCGACGATGACGACGAAATAGGAGAAAGCAATGGCTCGCAATCACGTTGAACGTCTTGGAGAGTTTAGGGAAATCTTGGTCGCGACTCGACGCGAAGGAGTCCGTAACGTGCACCATACTCGCGACGCAATGCGCGCAAGTGGCTTTCAGATTGGGGACAGCGACGGCTCCAGCTACGGAGCCGAGCTGAAGGTGCTCCAAGAGGAAATTGAGGCAGTCGATCGCGCCATCGAAGACGAGAAGCGGTTGGCCCTGGCCCTCGAGAGCGCGGCTCAATCCCGCCGACCGACTAAACCGAGAATCGTGAAGGGAACATAGAGCCAGGTAAGGCTTTTGGCGCCCGTCACGTCGATCGCCTTCGTCGCCGCCGTGGTGCAGCGCCCTAAAAGCGGACGTTACGCTTTCCGCCCCTAGCGCGACGTAGAGCATTTGCTCGGCAAAAATCGCTCCTGTGAACTCCGACGTCGCATGGCGGACCAACAGGTTCGGCCAACATCAGATGAGATGTAGTCCCAACAAACATGCAGTTCAGACAATCGATTACGCGTCTTTGTTGAAGTCGTACCCTACCAAATGAGCGCCGGACCTGAAACGATTGATCTAGGACTCGCTCATCCTCGCCACTCTGTGGGGCCTCTCAATTCCTTTCTTGTAGCGCATGCGGCCGATCCGAAAGGATCGGCCGCATGCGGCATCCTTCACTGACTGAAACACACTTGAAAATCGGGGCCCGATGTAGATTAAGTTGTATGGACTAAGTCGTGAGGCCCGCAATGCGCACCGTCAATATCCACGAGGCCAAGACGCATCTGTCTTGTCTTGTCGACAGGGCAGCCAAAGGCGAATCCTTCATTATTGCCAAATCCGGCAAGCCGATGGTCAAGGTGGTTGCCATAGACGCACCTGCGGCCGGCGAAATGCGTCGGGTGGGGTTTATGGCCGGGCAGTTTTCAGTTCCGGACGATTTTGATCGCATGGCCGATGACGAGATCGAAAAGCTGTTTGGCGGCGATACATGAAACTTCTTCTCGATACTTATCTTCTGCTCTGGGCGGCGGGCGAGCCCGAAAAGCTCCCGCCCGCAGCCCTCGCTGAGATCGAGAATGCCAATAATCACTTGACGTTCAGCGCCGCAACTCCCCGGGAGATTGCCATTAGACGCGGTCTGGGCCGCCTTGACTGTAAGATCGATGCGTCTTTTACGTCGGGGCCTGATTGACAATGGCTATCATAAGCTGCCAATCACCGGCGAGCATGCCATTGCAGTGGAGGGGCTTCCACCTATCCACAAGGACCTTTCGATCGGATCCTGGTTGCTCAATCGATTGTGGAAGGCATTACTTTGCTGACCGTCGACGATCTGGTCGCGCAGTATCCTGCGCCGGTCCGTCGTCTCTGATCAAGCTGGGACCCCAAGCCCCCCGGTAGGGTAGTCAGCTATCGCTTCAGACCAGCCATGAAAGCCTTTACTCGAGCAGAGTCGACTTGGTTCCACCAGACGCCGTCGTGCTTCAGCGCGCTGGCGATGATGACCCCGTCGACAATGGCGAGAATATCCTTGGCGTTATCCGGGGTGACACCGCTGCCGACCAGCGTCGGCAGGCCGGCAGCCTGCTTGATCATGCTGATGTAGCCCAAATCCGCGGCGTGGCCGGTACGCTGGCCGGTGGCGATGATGGCATCGACATCGAAGAAGACCAGGTCCTTGACCAGTTCCTCCACCGGGCGGTCGGCAACGATGGCGTGTGCGCCGTGCTTGACATGGGCATCGGCGAAAATGCGGATGCCGTTGGCGCGCAGCTTGGCGCGATAGCGCGCCGCGCGGCCAGACTCGCCTTCGACAAATCCCTCATTGGCGACATAGGCGTTCGCCCATTGATTGACGCGGACGAAACCGGCGCCGGCAGCGCTGGCGATCGCCAAGGCCGGGATCGCGGCATTGGCCAGCACATTGATGCCGATCGGCCTGCCGAGTTCGCGGCGGATGCGGTCGGAGACGACCGCCATATAGGCGGCCGTCTCCGGGCCGATATCGTCAGGCTTGGCGAAGGGGATGTCGCCATGGTTCTCGACGATGACGCCGTCGCAGCCGCCGTCGAGATAGGCCTTGGCGTCGTCGAGCCCGCGCTGGTAGATCGCCTCGATAACCTCGCCGTGATAGCGGGGCGCGCCGGGCAGCGGCGCCAGATGAACGACGCCGATCACCACCTGTGTGCGGCCGAAAAGGTCTAACAATGCATCGCCGCCGGATTGGCCGAGCTGGGTCATGAGAACTCCATTTTGTCGATGAGTGCCGCCATCTCGGAGGCGGAAGGACAGGATGCCAGCGTGCCCGGCCGTGTCACGGCGATCGCGGCGGCGGCGAGCGCCAGCTCCAGTGCCGAGATGACCGGCATGCCCCGCGCAAGCCCACCGGCCAGACAGCCGCAGAACACATCGCCCGCGCCGCTGGTGTCGAGCGCTTCGACGCTCGGCGCCGGCAAGCGAATTGGTTCCGCCCGGCCCGGACCAAGCAAGAGACAGCCTGCGGCACCGAGGGTGATGACGACGGCCCCTGCGCCTTTGGCCACCAGCGCGCCGGCTGCTGCTGTCATGTCATCCCGGCCGGTCAGGGTTTTCGCCTCGGATTGGTTGACCACCAAAACCTCCGCCAGGCCGAGATCGGGCACAGAAGCCGCATCGATGGGGCTGGCGTTGAGGACGGTGCGCGCGCCGTTTTCCCTTGCTGCCCCCAGGCAGGCATTGGTCGCTGCGGCCCGCAGATTGCCCTGACAGACGAGGATATCGCCGGGGGCGATCCAGCGGGCAAGTGCTGTTTGCGCCACCGGATCGAAGGCTTCGCTGCAGGCGACGCCGCTGACGATGAAATTCTCTCCGCCTTTATCGACGACGATGGTCGAGCGGTCGCTCGACAGCTCGAATTCGCTCGCCTCAAGGTTTGATAGCTCGCTGTCGAGGCGGCTCCTGATCCACGCGCCAGCAGGGTCCTTGCCGAGCGCCGTCCAGAACGTCACCTCTGCACCAGTCCGTGCTGCTGCGACTGCCTGGTTGGCGCCCTTGCCGCCGAGCCCGTCGGCATAACTCATGGCATTCAAAGTCTCGCCCGCGGCAGGGAAGCGGCCGATGCGAAACACGGTATCGACGCAGGCATTGCCGACGACGTGGACATGCATGGCTCAGCTCTCACCGGTCGCCCAGCCCAGCATCTGTTCGAACAGAGTCTTGTAACCTGGCCAGGCGATGAATTGCGGCGGCAGCCAATGCGGCCCGACATCGGATGTCCAGGCAACGGTGCGGCCCTTGCCGTAATGGCCGGTGACAAGCAGCGGCAGCGAGCCATAATCCGACGACACGCTGGCCAGGACCTCGGCCCCGTCCTTCAGCGTCACCTCATTAAAACCGAGCAGGATCGGCCAGTCCGAGCCGAGGCCCCTGAGGATGGGATGGCTCGACCCTGGTTTCGGCACGGGCGCAAAACCTTCGGGAACCTCGACGCGGTCGTCGTAGGCCAGGCAGTTCACCGGCAGCACGTCCTCGACCGGGGTCTTGCGGTAGCGCGCGCCGCCATTGATGCCCTGGAAGCTGTAGTAGCCGCCGAACATCAATAGACCGCCGCCGCCGCTGACGTAATCGCGCAGCAGGCGCAAGCGGTTCGGCGTCGGCTTGGAGTGTACCCAGGTGTCGGGATGCAGCAGCAGCGTGTTGGCGCCGATGTCGGAGAGCACGACCGCGTCATAGGCGGACAGCGCCTCCATCGTCTGTGGAAAGCCGCGCTGCGCCTCATGCGCCGGCATGAAAGTGACGTCGAAGTCGGTCGCCTTCAGCGCGCCCAGCAACTCGTCCGCGCCGGTGTGGTAGGTAACGGTCGGAAACTGATCGAAACCCTTGATATGGGTCGCGGTCGAAACCCAGGATTCGCCGGCAAGCAGGATTTTCTTCTTGGACATTTGAACTCCCGTCGTAACTCGAGGCCATTCAGAGCCGCGCGAATACGCTCTTTGGATTGGCGATCAGCATGCGGTCGATAGCAGCCTGCTCGACGCCGTGGCGTTTCAGGCGCGGTATGAAATGCTTCAGGATATAGCCATAGCCGAAGCCGCCGAAGCGCGTCAGCATGATCTTAAGGAATACATCCTGCGACAACAGCAGGCGGTCGCCGAAGCCCGCCTCGACAAGGGCAGCGATGGCGCGTGCATTCTCCTCGTCGGAGGGCGATTGCGCGTCCTGGTCGGCATAATAATAATCCATGCCGATCATGTCGTATTCGAGGAACGTGCCGCGCCGGGCGAGGCTTTTCTGGTAATCGGGGTCGTCGTGGCTCGGGTTCATGTGGCAGAGCACGGTGTGGCGAAGATCGGCGCCCTCGGCCTCGACGATATCGAGCACGTCGTGCGCCAGCCGCTCCCAGCCAGGCAGATGGATTGACAGCGGCACGCCGGTGATGCGCGAGGCACGCGCGGAAGCCCGCAGCGACTTGCGTTCCTCGGCGGTGAAATCCTTGCTGACGCCGACCTCGCCGATCAGCCCGGCCATGATCGGCGGCTGCGTCTCGCCGCCGCCGACGTCGTTGACGATGAACTCGGTCACCGCGTCCACATCCATCGCCTTCAGCCATTCGGGATGGGTGTGCTCGAGATAGAAGCCGGTGCCCATGACGATCTTCAGGCCGGACATGCGGCTGATGCGGGCGAGCTTTTCGGGGTCGCGGCCGATGCCGATATTGGTGGCATCGACGACGGTGTGGCCGCCCAGCGCGCGATAGCGCTGCAGCTCCGACAGCGCCAGGTCGGCGTCGTCGAGCGAGACGTTGTCGCGGTTGACGTATGGGTTCATGCGCAACTCGCCGATGATCTCGATGTTCACCGGCTGCTCGGCGATCGCCATGTCATTGGGATGGCAGGGGCATTTCCAGCTGCGCGCGCCGTCGAGCAATATGTGCTCGTGCATCAGCGTGATGCCCATCTCCTCGACCGGAACCGGGCCGAGCACGGTCATCACATGGCCGGTTTCGACCCCGATTGGCAGCCGCTGCCTGGGTACCGCGTCATCGAACAGATCGCTCATCGGCTCAACGGCTCCGCACGGCGCCGCGAAACAGGCGGAAGTTCAGCCAGATAGCGATCAGGATGATCGTTCCGGTGACGATCGGCGTCAGGAAAGGCGACAGATGCGCCAGGATCAGGCCGTTGCCGATGACGGCCACGGTCAGCGCGCCGAGCACCGTGCCGATGATCGTTCCGCGGCCGCCGAACAGGCTGGTACCGCCGAGCACGACGGCGGCGATGACTTCCAGCTCGAAACCCTGTCCGGCATTCGAAGATCCCGATCCAAGCCGGGCAGCAATGATGATCCCGGCAAGGGCTGCCGCGGTGGCGGAAATCACATACACGAACAGCGTCGTCTGCCGCGTGTTGACGCCGGCACGCCGCACCGCCTCGGCGTTGGCGCCGATACCGGTGACATAGCGGCCGAATGGCGTCTCGTTGAAGGCGAGATAGGCGATGGCCAGGATCGCCAGCGCGATCAGCGCCGGCACCGGCACGCCAAGGAACCAGGCGCGGCCCAGCACGGTGAAAGCGCTTCCTGGCTCGATCGGGATGGAATAGCCGCCGGTGATCAGCAGCGCCACGCCACGGATCACCGAAAGCCCGGCAAGCGTAACGATGAAGGACGGGATGCCCTCATAGGCGACGAAATAGCCCTGCACCGCGCCAAGCAGGGCACCGAGTGCCAACATCGCGAGGATAACGACTGGCCAGGGCAGGCCGAACTGCAAAAGCGTCGCCGACAGCGTCGCCACCAGCGCCAGTACGGAGCCGACAGAAAGATCGATGCCGCCAGTGGTGATGACGAAAGTCATTGCCGCGGCGACGATCAACAGCGGCGCCGACTGCCGCAGGATGTTCAACAGATTGGGCGACGTCAGAAAGGCGTCGGTCGCAAGCGAGAAGATGATGCAGACGACCAGGAAGAACAGCGCGATCGAGACGACACTGCCATTGGCGAGCAGCACATCGCGCCAGGTGCCCTTGTGCACTCGTGAGGGCTGGGCGGCGTGGATCGCGTCACTCATGCCGGCGCTCCACCGCGATAGCCATTGGTGGCGGAACGCGCACTGAACTTGCGGCCGACGATCAGATTGACCACGTCTTCGATATTGGTCTCGCCGATCAGTCGCTCGGCGACATTGCGCCCCTCATACATGACCTGGATGCGATCGCAGACAAGGAACAGATCCTGCAGCCGGTGGGTGATCAAAATGACGCTGACACCGCGCGCACTGACCGCGCGGATCAGTTCGAGCACCGCCTCGACTTCGGCCACGGCAAGCGCTGCCGTCGGCTCGTCCATGATGAGCACGGCCGGCTCGAACGAGGCGGCGCGGCCGATCGCGATCGACTGGCGCTGCCCGCCGGAGAGGTTTTCGACCTTGAGCCGCGTGTCGGCAATGACGATGCCGAGCCGATCGAGCATCTGGCGGGTCTCGTCATGCATGCGCTTCTTGTCGAGAAAGGAAATGCCTGCGATGCGGCGGCGCGGCTCGCGGCCGAGAAACAGATTGCCGGCGACATCGACCGTGTCGCACAGCGACAGGTCCTGGTAGACCATCTCGACGCGCGCCGCACGTGCGTCCGCCGGCGAGCTGAAGATCACCGGCTTACCGTCGATCTCGATGGTGCCCGCGTCGGGAACCACAGCCCCCGACAGCACCTTGCTCAATGTCGACTTGCCGGCGCCATTGTCGCCGACGAGCCCCAGCACCTCGCCCGGCTTCAGCGTCAGCGACACGTCATCGAGCGTCTGGATGGCGTTGTAGCGCTTTGAGATGCCGCTCATCCGCACCCGATAGGTCTGGCCGCTGCTCATCTGGGATTCCACGCGATTGCAAGGGGTCCGCAGCGCAGCCTCAGGCGGCGCCGCGGCTCGGTCGCCGACGCAGTTTACTTGAACATCGCGCGGTATTCGTCGACATTCTTCTTGGTCACGATCGTCACCGGGATATTGATGATCGGATCGATTTTCTCGCCCTTCTTGAGCTTGCCCAGCGCTTCGACTGCGGCCTTTCCTTCGCCGGCCGGATCCTGCTGCACCACCGCCACCACCCAGCCGTCGTCAATGCCCTGAACGGCCTGCTTGGTCAGATCCCAGCCGAACACCTTGACGTCGCCGGTGCGGCCCTGGCTAGTCACAGCCGAAACGGCGCCGAGCAATGCCGGCTCGCCGGTCGCATAGAGCGAGTTCATGTCCGGATTGGCGGTCATCAGGTTTTCCGAAGCGCTCAACGCGGTCTCCTGAACGTTCTGGCCGTCGACCGTGTCGAGGAAGGTGACGGCCTGGCCGCTTTCGGTCACCGCCTTCTTGAAGCCGTCGAGCCGCTGGTTCTGGATGAATGAATTGAGTGCGCCGACGATACCGATCTTGGCCTTGCCGCCCATCTCGGCCTTCACATAGTCGGCGTAGAATTTGCCGATGTCCTCGCCGGCCTTGGTGTTATCGACGCCGATGAACGAAATATTGTCGCCGTCGGGGATCTGCGCGTCGATGGCTATGACGGGAATGCCGGCCGCCTTGGCCGCGGTGATCGCAGGCTTGACGCCGTTGACGTCGATGGCGACCAGAATGATGCCGTCGACTTTCTGCGTGATGTAGTTCTCGATCGCGTCGTTCTGCGCGCTGGGCACATTGTTGGCGTTGAAAATGACCAGCTTGGCGCCGGCGGCGTCGGCTGCCTTTTGCGCGCCCTCGTTGATCTGGTTGAAGAACAGGGCCTGCTGGTTGATGTTGACGAGAGCGAACGTATCGGCAAGCGCCGATCCCATGGCTGCCGAGCCCACGGCAATGGCGGCGGCACAGCCGGCGAGAAGTTTGAACAGACGCATTTTGGTTCCCCTTGCTTGCGGACCAGACCTCGGCTGGTCCCGTTGGTGCTACAGGCACGAGGCAAGCATTCAAGAGACTTGAATATTTGTCAATCCAAATGAACGCAGTGCGTCGCTCAGAAAGTCGCCGGCGTGTTGACCCAGAAAATGCTGGCCCGTTCCTCGCCGATGTTGCGGTAATGATGCGGCAACTCCGATCTGAACACGAAGGCATCACCCGTGGCGAGAGCATGGCTCTTGCCGTCAACGATCAACTCGATCCGGCCGGCGAGCACATAGCCGACTTCCTCGCCGGCATGCTGGATCGGACCTTCGCTCGAGCCCTCTGCCTCGATGTGATGGATGTTGCATTGTAAGAGGTGGCCAGGCGAATACGGAATGATGCGTTCGAGCGAAATTCCTTCGCCACGCCGTAGCGCGTCGAGCGCAATCAAAGGCCTTGCGCCCGCCCGGAATACGATCGCCTCGTCGTCATCGACTTGCTCGAACATCCAGCCGATGTTGGTGTCGAGAACCTCGACCAGACGGTGAAGCATGGGCAGGGACGGCGAAGCCTTGCCGTTCTCGATCTTGGACAGCAGGCTTTCCGAGCAATTCGCAGCCGCGGCCAGGCTCTTCAGCGTCATGCCGCGTGTCTGGCGGGCGAGGCGCAGCCGAGTTCCAAGTCTTGCGGCATTTACGGTGGCGTCCGTTTCTGACTCTGGCCGCCGTCGATCGATTTTGTTCATCTGTTCGCCAACCATTCAACGGTCAAGGGCAACTATCGCGCGAGCAAAAGACCTCGGCTGACGATTTGCAAGTGCTGATGCGTCAAATTCGAGACTGCAGCCGCAACTACCGCATCCGGCGAATGCCGCTCCCGCATGAACTGTGCTGATGATCCCGCGCCAGTTATCCCCTATCGCTTGGCTGTCCATCGTGGTCGAAATCGCCAGCCGTTACCGCGTTTGCGTCACGTGGCGAGTGGACTTGGAACGACAATGCAGGCAAGGCGGGCCACGCAGCCAATCTACACAACCACGGCCCTGCCGACACGATAAAATCTGGCCTGTCACCGAACTTGCGGAGTCCGCCAGAAGTCACCCGCGGCAGCGCCCTATGGAGTAACGCCTAGCGTGCGCAGGCTCTCGATAGCCGCGACGTATCCAATGAAATCCCTGGGGCAGTCGCGCACCGCTTGAGCTTCGACAATTTTGAAGAAAGTCCAACAGAATTAATGGACTAGCACCTTGCGGATGTAAGTTGCGGAAGCGACGCGCAGTTAATGCTTTAGAAGTATAGACACATCGACACGAGGTGCGAAGAAGCAACGCCAATACAGCTGGTTGGTTACAACATATTTATTTTCGCAGATATGGTATTGGCCGTCCGGCGATTCTTGTACGCGGTCCCGTGGGATGATGAAATTATGCGGCAAATAGGTGTACCCACCGTCTACCCTGGACTGCACCGAAGACCGAGGTACGGCGCGGCAATCTGAACCGCCGCAGCACTTGAATTTGGTCTGTGGGTCAATCTTGTCTTCGTACCAATCGTGGGCGTTAGCGGCTGTTGCGGCGGCGATACACATTGCCGTGAAGATGAGCCTTCGCATGGCATCCCTCAAGTATCTGGCAGGCGCTGCTCGTTGGGGTTCCATGTATATTAGCGTTCCATTGAAAATACCATTGGCTTCCGACCGACTTAACGCAGCTCCAGCAAGCGACGGTGGCAACGGAAGACCGCCTTGGACCACGTCAGGACGACACTTGCGCCGAACAAAGGTCTGCTCGTGTCGCTCCGGGTTTGAAAGCCGACCGTCTGCTCTGCGCCTCAACTCAGCCGTTGAGGTCGGATTTGCCAGATTTGGAAGCGAACATACCGGGCAACCACTCTGGGAGTCGCGGTTGCGCCAGCAACGGATGTCGCGACCCCCAACTGTCGCACTTCCGAACGGCTGCCTCCGCTATTCGAGCCCCGCCCGTCGCAAGCCCTCGATGTACCTAGCGCGGTCTTCAACCCGGATCATTGGATAATATTTCTCAACCCAGGCGAGGCTGACGTCCGGCTGTAAACGCCTGCATTCGGCGAGGCCTTGCCGGGCTAACTCCAGATCGCCCGCGAGGCCCGCGGCGGCAGTGAGCGTGCGCCAAGCGGTGCCGAAATTCGACCGCAGTTGGACGGCTCGGCGTTCCGCGGTTGCGGCTTCGATGTACCGGCCGGCCACAAAATGACAAAGCCCTTCGATCGAAAGATTGGCGGCCTGGGTGTGATCGCGCGGGCTCAATCGTGTTGCGATCTCGAGCTGACGGTGACCTTCCTCCGCTAACCCGGCATAGCCGTAGGCGCAGCCAAGGATCATCCGCGCAAAGGCGAAATTCGGATTGCGCTGCAGCGCTTCGTTCAACTCCTCGACGGCAGGCCCAAATCGTCGCGAAAACACATAGACGTACCCAGCCGCGATATGGGCCCAGGGGTCGTCGGGATCGAGGTCGATCGCACGTTGGGCGAGAACGAGACCATCGGAGATGCCTCTCTCAAAATCCATGTTGCCGAGGACGACGCGGGTGGCGAAAGCCCACGCCAGAAGGCTCCGTGCGCGCGCATAACTCGGATCGAGCTTAATCGCCCGATTCAGAAGATTGACCCCATCGTCTTCGTTCTGGGCAACCCAAGTCCAGATATGGGGCATTGCCCGAACGACGCAGCCCCAGGCATCGAGGCTTTCGGGCGGCTTGCTTTGGAGACGAAGGCCTTCAGCAGCATAAAGTTGCGGCTCGATAGCTGCAACGACGCTTGCCGTAATCTCATCCTGCACTGAAAAGATGTCAGCGATGGGACGATCGTAGCGCTCTGCCCAGATGTGATTGCTGCTGGTCGCGTCGATGAGCTGCCCAGTCACCCGCAGCCGCTCGCCTGCTTTGCGGACGCTGCCTTCGAGTACATACCGCACGCCTAGCTCGCGCGCGACCTGCCGGATGTTCGGCACTTTGCCTTTGTAGGCGAAGGTCGAATTTCGGGCGATGACAAAGAAGCCCCGGAGCTTCGACAAGCCGGTTATTATGTCTTCGGCTATTCCGTCGCCGAAATATTCCTGTTCCGGATCACCGCTCATATTCTGAAATGGCAGGACCGCGATCGACGGCTTATCGGGCGACGTCGGATGCGCAGCCGCGTCAAATGGGGCGGGTTGCTCGACCAGCAGCCGAAAGGCGCGGACTGGACGTGCGATGTTCTTGAGCGCCTGTTCACCCATATCTATGAAGGTGAGGTCGACTTTTCCGGCGGCATCCTCCTGCACGCGTGCTGACACGCAAATCCCACCCGGCTCGGCAATGCCTTCCAGCCGCGCGGCGATGTTCACGCCCTCACCGAAAATGTCGCCGTCCTGCTCTACGACGTCGCCAACGTTAATGCCAATTCGGTAACTTATGCGCTTATCCTCGGCCACGCCGGAGTTCCGTTTGGCCATATCGGTCTGCACTTCGACCGCGCATCGTACTGCGTCGATGACACTCGCAAACTCCACCAGCAGCCCGTCACCGGTGTTTTTGACAATTCGGCCGCGGTTGCGAATGATGCTCGGATCGACAACGTAACGGCGGTGCGCGGTCAGTCGGGTCAGCGTCCCCTCTTCGTCGATCCCCATGAGGCGGCTGTAGCCGGCCACGTCGGCGACGAGGATCGCCGAAAGCTTTCGTTCGATCCGATCCATTGCTAAGGCCTTCAACCGCGTTCGAAGCAGTCGGATCATACGCCGACATGACGTTCTCCGCGAGTGCTACACGGCGGGCTGCGGGGAATGTCTTGGATGGATCACGTGACGATACCTTTGCGCTCGCAACCAGGGAGTGGGGGAATGGACCACCAGTCTTTCAGGGCCCTCTCCGCTGGACCGCCGATGATATGATATGGGGAGGCGCTCGCAAATCGCGCCCTACGCGCGGGGTGATCGGTTGATCAACATCGAAGCTTGATATGAGAAACGCGCTAACTGTGACGGCGGTGGTCACCGTGGCTCGTGTGTCAGCAGATGTGGTAAGGGTTGAGTGTCGGCGAGTGGCAGAGGTGCAGCAACAATGACTTTGAGGCGAACCAGAGGTTACGGCGCATCCGGCTTGGTTCTAGCGGTTTGCACCGTGTTTGCTTGGCAGAACGCCGCTGCCGCTCAAAATTGCGACGCAGCCGCGACGCCTGGCGTCAATTGGCAAGAGTGTGACAAGAAGCTTCTCATCCTAGATGGACAGGACCTGAGCGGGGCGAACCTGTTCGGTGTTGATTTCACTTCGACCGACCTCAGGAACACCAATCTCCGTGCGGCAAATCTTGAGAAGGCAACTCTTGTGCGTGCTTCCCTGGCCGACTCGACCGCCAAAGGCGCCCGGTTCGACAGAATCGAGGGCTACAGGACCGACTTCAGCCGTATGGACGCGCAGGGCGCTGTGTTTGCGAGCGCGGAAATGCAGCGCTCGAATTTCCAGGACGCCAATCTGACCAATGTTGATTTCACAAAGGCAGAACTGGGGCGTGCGCAGTTCCATGACGCCGATATCAGCGGCAGCCGCTTCTCGTTTGCCAATCTCGCACGGGCGGACTTCCGAGGAGCGAGGTTTACCGCGCCGATAGACTTTGACCGCGCCTTTTTCTTTCTGACCCGTATCGAGGGCGTCGACCTTTCCAATTCGGTGGGTCTGTCCCAGTGGCAGCTCAACATGGCTTGCGGAGACGCCCGGACCGAGTTGCCTTCTGGCTTGACGAGGCCTGAAGATTGGCCCTGTCAATTCCAGCAGGAATAGTTGTCGGCAAGCGAACTGCGGCAATGCTGCACCCGACAGAATTCGAACCTGTAACTTGTGCCTTCGGAGGGGCGCAGATCCTCCGCCAAAGTGGCACGTTTCTACGGTATTGCTATTGGCGAAATCGCAGCCAAAGGGTGTTTGTGCCGCTTCCGTTCACCGCTACCGGTTCAATCGAACCGGTAGCTCCTGTCCGAATAAATCAAAGTCATTGAGACGCGCTGCAAGCTCGTCGAGCTCGATATTTGCGCGCCTGTCCGGAAAATGGGTGACGGCGTCGAACTGGTGTTCGCCGCGATGCTCGCGGCGAAGCCTCCAACCGAGACGACGAGCGACCGGTTTTCGATAGGCGACTCTCATAACGCCTCTGCTTCCACAATGGTAGGAGCGCGGCGCTCGATACGAACCTGCAAGCCTGTCAACACGCCTGCGATGATCAGCCCTCCCGCCGTCACTTCGTCGCCGGTCACAAACACCCGGTCCAGTACCGGGCGACAGCACTTGAAATAGGCCGTGGCATCTTGGGGGATTAACGGATTGTGTCCACCTATTTTAGGGGATGGTGCGTTCTCGCGCTGCTCAAGGCGGCGGAGCGGGAAGCGCCTGACATTCTCATGGACCGGTTAGTCGAGAACGACGTGGAGTAGGATGAGCTTTGCCAGGTGGCAAGCGGTGGAATCGTGCCCCTCAGGACCGGACAAATTCCAGCAACGGGCCGATATCGTGATTGTCGGCGGCGCGCAGGGCTTCGACATAGCGCTGGCGGGTTTCGCCGGGATCGACGAGGCCGGCGCTGCCCCAGGAGAAACGGGGGCGGTTCTTGCTGACGAGCGACAGGTCGGTCGCGAGCCGTGCGTGGCGGCCGTTGCCGTTGGGGTAGGGATTGATCCATACGAGTTTGTGGTGAAAGCGCGCTGCGATTTCATCGGGCGGGTAGGTTTCGTGGTCGATCCAGTAGCGGCAGTCATCGATGAGCTGTCGCAGTTCGGTGGGGATGCGGTAGGCATCGACGCCGATATTCTTGTTGCTGTGGCGGTAGCTGCCGGCCCAGCGCCAGACGCGGCCGAACATCCGCTTGTGCAGATCGTTCAGGAATTTTTCGCTGAGCACATCGCGTTTGCGGGCGAACGCCCATTCTTCCGCGTCGAGAATATTCGCCTGTTCGGCTTCGTTCAGTTCGCCGCGCAGGGTGATGTAAGCCGGGATCAGGGCTTCGCGCTCTTCAGGGCTGAGCGGCGTTGCGGCGTCATCCTGTTCGAGGAGCGGATCAGTCATGACGCCTCGTCATCCCACAGCGCCGAGCCGGGCTTTTCCAGCAGGCGTCTTGCGAGTTGCCTGACCTGCTCTTCTTCGGCTTCCGGATCGAGGCTTTGTGCTTCAAGCGCCATTGTGTGGCGGGCAGGCTTGACGCGGCGCCTTGCTAGCTTGAGAGCGCGTTCTTCTGTAAGGGCTTCGAGCGGCTTGCGCGGCACCAGCGCATGAACGAGGTCGCAGTCCAGCGCCCGGGCGGCGCGTTCAAGCGAATCGAGCGTGATCGCATTGGTGCTTTCGGCTTTTTCGATGGCGACGGCGCGCGGCTGGCTGACGCCCAGCCGCTTTCCAAGCTGTGCCGTCGTCATGCCGAGCGCCTCGCGGATCGCCTTGATCCAGCCGCGCGGCGGCCTTGCGAATCCCTCCTGGGTTCGCAAGGGGCTGAGCCTCTTGTCGAGCTGGCGTCTGGCTGTGGCGCGTTCCTGCGGGCGCATTTTGATGATCCCCTCATTATTCAAACATTTCATGCAATAACATATATATAATCAATTTGTCAAATTACTATAACATATATGTTATTGCCATTGGCGAGTCTGATCAGTAGGATAGAACTGGGGGCAAGGTCACGCGTAGCGGACTGCTTCGGCCGTTCTCGTTCGCAACGGCGCGATCCAGGCGATGAACCTCGATGAGGCCGCGTTTCGGCCGCTGGAAGAAGCCATCCGGCAGACCTTCAATGACGACGGGGTTGCCAGCGTCGAGCAGATGCCGGCGCTTCGCGATCCAAGCGGCTTTCGTTGTGCTGCGGCGCTAATCCGACCAGGACCGCACTGGAGGTGGTCGGGCGCATCAATCGGGTGACCGGCAGCAGAAAAGGCGGGGGTGATCGGGCTCACCACAGTTCAGAGCCACTGTGTCGCCCGACCCCGCGATGAACTGCTCTCTGGCGAGCCCGACCAGTTGCGGGCCTATCTGACTCGGAAGCAACGCGACAAACGTTTCGACCGAACGATCACATCTGCGATCCGAGATGGTAAACCAATCCCTACCAATCTGGTGGATCGGATCAGCGCCCGATATTCCGACGGACTGGTGAAGCTCCGCGCCGACACGATCGGGCTGCATGAGACGTTCGCCCCACATCCAAAGACACATCGCATTTGAGCAGGCGATCGCCAAGGGTGCGGTATGGCCCGATGCGATCACGAAGCGTTGGAAGCTGAAAAGGTGTTTCCCCGAATATGACTTCTTCTTGAATGGCGATACGGAGCCTTTCGAAGGCGACTATCAGATCCTACCGATCTGCGGGGTGGGTGGCGACGAGCCGGGCACCCTGCGCGTTCTCGATCGCCCGGAGCAATCAGTGATGATGGGCATCGCCGCGGCGCTGAAGGGTTTCAGGCCGGGACGGACGCCGGCGCTGAACTAAAACCGCGGTAGTGGGTCAGTTTGAAATTGAGGCTGAAAACGCCGCTGTCGCGTAGCGGTCGAAGCCAAGGAAGCGGAGAAGCCAATAGTGCGCGGACCGTACCGGAAGAAAGGCGTCTCGATTGATTGATCCTAAACCCATCACGAACGAAAATATTCTGATGGCTCTTGGCATCGTTCTCGTCGAAATTCGCGCGACCGATGATCTATCCAAAGCACGGATGCTCGCTGACTCATTTCACAACGCACCGGCCATGATCGCGTCTGGCGCCAGTCCTCAGGATACCTGGGCAAGTGTACTTGGAACCGCTCGCCGGCTTGATATGGAACGATATGTCGTCTGGCTATTAAGACACGTTCAGGCGAGACAGGTTTCAAACTAACCCACTACCAAAACCGCCAGTTGGTGGACGCGTTACAGCTCATGCGCCTAAAATCGAGCTGATCGCGCGCACCAGAGCAACCCCGAAGTCCCTAAGCTTGGTGCAAGTCGCTTGATCGGGTCCCGCCGTCCTGGCAGTGCGGCGGGACTTTTTACTGCCGTGACACCCGACCGACGCGTTGCCGCAGTGAGCGAGCCGCTGGTTAGAATCGTACATTAGGAATCTGGAACGTAGGTGAGGCACAAAGCATTATTGGCGCCATGGACAAGAGCGACGGCGACAATCTTCCAGAATGGCTTCCGGGCGACCTGCCCGACGATCGAGTGATCCGGGCCGATATCGCGACACGGGTTTCGAGAGAGACCTACGGCAAGAATGGGCCTGACCATACGGTGGTCACGAAGGCCGGTCTGGATCACAATCTTTTTGAGGAACAGGAAGAAGCTGACGCCTCCGTCGCCCACCAATCATCCGTGGTTCCGTTGCTGCTGGTTCTCTATGTGCTCTCGATGTTGGTATTGGCCGGGTACGCGCTCGCTCGTGCGTATTCTCTATAGCGCCCGCTCCGTCTGTGTCTTTCACGATGGTCGCCAGGAGCCGCGCGGAATCACGTTCCGTTCACTCTAGCTAATGTAAGCTTTGTACCTAGTATTGACTGGGTGCGTAAAATTGTAAGTACCGGCGGCGGCCGTCTCGAGTTCATTCCGCCGATGGAGCCCAAGTTGGTCTCAAAGCCACCCGAGGGTGAGCACTGGATTCACGAGATCAAGCTCGACGGCTACCGCACCCAGATCGTCATCAACAGCCCCGACGATATCCGCGCCTTCACCAAAAGCGGTGCCGACTGGACAACCAAATACACCGGCCTCTTCGAGGCCGCGCGTCAGCTCGACGTCAAGACCGCGATCTTCGAGGGTGAGGCGGTGGTCACCACGCCGCCGGTCTGCCCGACTTCAATGCACTGCAGAAGGCCGTTCACAGCGACCCCTATGCCATGATCCTCGGTGCCTTCGACATCATGTATTTGGACGGCCACGATCTGCGCGATATCGGCTGCAAGGCGCGCCGCGAAATCCTGTTCAGTATCATCAAGCCGAACAGCCGGATCCAGTTCAGCGAAAGCATTCCCGGCGAAGCGGGTGCAGGACCATGCCGGCCCGCCTCCGCATGGGAAGCGACCGGCGACGCAGTGGGTAAAGCCGGAGGAGGTCAAGCGGCGCCTCAAGCACCTCCGCGGCGAGCACAATTGTATACGCAGCGCTTCGCTGTAAGGTTTCGGCGATGAACCACACGGCTAATCCAGCACGACAAGGACTGCATCCCATGGACCCTACCGAGCCTAAACCTGACCGCCGCCTTCACCAGAGAACGCCTGTTCTGAAGGACGCGACCATAACCACTGGGCGTCGGGACATGGACATAAGCTGCTCGGTCTGCAACCAGCATGAGAGAGGCGCGGAACTGCGGGTCGCTGCTGATGCCTTGGTCCCGGATCGTTTTGTGCTGTTCATCCCTGAGGACGGGGCCACCTATCAGGCGGTGGTCCGGTGGCGGAAGAACGATCGGCTTGGAGTGCAACTGTACGGCTCGGGAGTGCTAATTCGGCCTTGATCAAGGCGCCCCGTCAATTCGCCCGCGGGTTAATCTCGCGACCGTTTCGATGATCGCCTTTGCAAGCGCCTCGCCCTCATTCACCGGCAACGGTCCATTAGAGCAAGTTGACCACCCGTCATCTCCATGCATGTCATTCGGCCGGCAATCTTTAGGGGCTGATCCTGCGACAACCGTCCCCATCATTCAGCCATCGCTCGGTCCCTGTGGCGTTCGTTATGTCGGCCCATTGGCCGGATCGCCGGAACTCAGCTTTCACCTCTCTGCCCCTTATGCGAATCGGAGTGAATTATCGCCGCTCAATCGAAGCCGGTGCTGGGATCTCGTAGATTTTCGAGTGTGCTCCATCGCAACAGGTATGGAGTGCACGAAGCTGCTGAGTATCACAAGCGAGTCTGACTCGCCTCGTTCTCGCATCCCGATGGCAATGGTCGCGTGGACGGAGGGCTACATTACTGCAGCGAACACGGCACTGAAGCACTTAGGTCAGCCTCGATACGATCTCGGTAGCATGACCATCAATGAGATTTGGGCGTCTCTCTACGGCTTTTGTAAGAGAAATCCCGACAAACGGGTTATGGAAGGGATGGTAGAGATCATGGACAGGAGGAAGCGAGAAGCGCCGTGAGGGAGCGGTTCTTACCGGATTCCCAAATCGATCGGCACATCCGTTGAATTCGATGCTCAGAACAGCGTCGCAACAGCACGATACTCGTCAGAGTGGGTGAGCGCCTCCGCCCCGCATTCTTCATTAGTAATCGGACAAGGTGGTGAGCGACGGTGCGTGCCGGCACCTGAGGGCGTCACGAAGCGACCGGCGACGCAGTGCCGGCCTGCTTCGTGAAGTCATGGCGGCGCGCGCGAACATGTGCCAGCAAATTCACTTCATTGACGACCCCGCATTGAAAGAGAGACAGCGTGGTCGAGGCCAGAATCTGTCTGTTTATCGAGGTGCTGTGCGATTTGGCGTCGGCGGCTACCTGGTCGACAACCCGCTGGCAGATTGCTCGATCCTTAGGTCTAAGGAACTGAGGTTTCGGTGCTCGTGGCATCTCGACGCCTTTAAAGGGGAAGTTGCTGTGTCCCTACGCGCGGATGCGTGGGTCTCCGCGGAGGGACCCTAGACGCATTCAAACAGATAATTGCCATTCGTTTGAGTGATGTCGCCAATGGCTTGAGCCGACTTTAATTACGGATTTCTGGTTAACCGCTGCAACTGAAAACAGTCGGAAACAGTTAGCATTCTCGCTGAAAACAGCGGCGGAACAGCGTCGGCCGACCGCTCTCCACTGAGAACAGTCGAGGAACAGTGAGCCGCGCCAACAGGGGCTCACGCCTGGAGACAGAAAGGAAACCAGAGAGGGGGAAAACTATTCCTCGAAAGCAGGCAACCCGCCAAAGCAGTTCACGGGCATTCTGGCCGTTCCCATCGGTACGCAATGACAACAAGTGGGGACAAAAGTGGGGATCGATGGCGGGTGCTGAAAAATACCATGATGTTTCGGCCGCTTACGACATACCGCTGGTGGAGCTGCGGCCGAAGCGCTCACGGCGAGTGCCGGCGTCATCTTCTCTGTCGTTCTGCGCGATTGCCAGTGACGTTCCTGGCTCGCCCTCCCGCAGGATAAGGGTTGCCCCGCCGACCAGGCCGGCTTGGTCACCGAGCTGCGCCTGTACGATCGGCACGTCGCGGTAGGTGGCATCACCCGCACCCGCCAGGAGATCGAAGCCGTTGGCGAGGCCGCCGCCCGTCACGATCAGATCAGGCGAGTAGAGGTGCAACAGGTTGGTGAAGCCGATGCTCACCAGGATTTGGAAGTCTTCGATGCGCCACCTGCCGACCTCAGCACCTCTAAGCGCGAACGTCTGGTGTAATGCCCGCTGCGCCCGTTCGTAGGGCATCTCGCTGTTACATCGCGGTGACAAAAGCACCGCCACGGTGGCGTCAACCGGTTACACAGGACAAGAAATATTTCCGGCCTTCTGGGAGTGAAGTGCCAGCGTCCCCAGAGGCTGCATAGGCGTGTTGTCGGTTGGGCTGCTAGCGCGGCGACTGGAACGCTCTACGCCTCGCAAGCGGTATAGCGAAATCTCGTGAACGCAAGGTCGAGCTGCATTCTCGTTCTGTATCGGCGACAGGCGGCGACCGGAGAGATGGATACCATGGACATGGGGCGTCTGGAAGTTGGCAGGACACGGACACGGGGCGGCCCGCGTGCAGGCGCTTGGCTGAGCGATGCAATGACCACGCAGCGCCACCTCGCAGCGATCCTGGCTTGCGACGTGGTCGGCTATTCGCGCCTGACGGAGCGCGACGAGCGCGGGACCCTCGAGCGGCTGAAGATCTACCGCAGGGACCTCCTCGAACCCCTGGTCTCCGAGCACGGGGGTCGGATCGTCAAGCTCACCGGCGACGGCATGCTGTGTGAGTTCGCGAGCGTCGTTAACGCGGTGACCTCGGCAATGGCGATCCAGCAGGCCCTGGCAGATCACGAGGCGGAGACGCCCGAGGAAGAGCGGATTCGCTTCCGCATCGGCGTCAATCTCGGCGACGTGGTCTGCGAGGAGGACGGCGACCTCTACGGCGACGCGGTCAACATCGCCGCCCGCCTCGAAAGCGCCGCCGATCCCGGCACCGTGGTCGTCTCGGGTACCGCCTTCGACCACCTTCAGGGCAAGCTCGACTGCGGCTTCACGCCGCTCGGCAACCTGCGCCTCAAGAACATCGAGCGTCCTGTGCGCGCCTACCGCGTCGAGACCGGCGCCAGCGCCTCGGTGGCTGCACTGCCTCCGCTGCCCGAGAAACCCTCGATCGCGGTTCTGCCTTTCACCAACATGAGCGGAGATCCCGACCAGGAATACTTCGCCGACGGACTGGTGGAGGACATCATCACGGGATTGAGCCGGGTGAACTCCTTCTTCGTGATCGCCCGCAACTCGTCCTTCACCTACAAGGGCCGGGCGGTGGACCTGCGCCAGGTTGGGCGCGAGCTGGGCGTCCGCTACGTGCTCGAAGGCAGCATCCGCAGAGCAGGATCGCGGGTGCGCATCAGTGGGCAGTTGGTGGACGCGATCAGCGGACATCATGTCTGGGCCGACCGCTTCGAGGGCGACGTGAGCGACATTTTCGACCTGCAGGACAAGGTGACCGAGAGCGTCGTCGGCGCTGTCGAGCCGACCATCCGGCTGGCGGAGATCAGGCAGGCGCGCATGAAGCCGACCGACTACATCAGCGCCTACGACCTCTTCCTTCGCGCGCTGCCGCGCTTCTACAGCATGACGCGCGAAGGCTTTGCCGACGTGCGCCGGCTCACCAACGAGGCGCTCAGCATCGACCCTGGCTTCACCTTGGCGAAGGCACTCGGCGCCTATATCCGCAGCCTATCCGTGAGCCAGTGCTGGCACGAGCCGGACGATATCCGAGTCGCCGCGCGCATGGCGCGCGAGGTACTGGCGGAAGCGCGCGACGACCCCACGAGCCTACGATTCGCCGCGCAGGTGATCGCCTACAGCGCGAAGAACTACGAGATGGCGCTGCGCACGATCGAACGATCCCTGCTGCTTAATCCCAATTCGGCGCAGGGCTATACGGGCAGCGGCTGGGTGAACGCACACTCCAGCCGCCCGCTCGTCGCCATCGAGCACTTTCACAGGGCAATGCGGCTGAGCCCGGTCGACCCCGAGAAGGGCATCGCCCTCTCCGGCATCGGGATGAGCTACCTGATGCTCGAGCGCTACGAGGAAGCGCTGGCATGGGGAGAACGCGCGCTGCACGAGATGCCGAACTACGGCTCCTCGCACCGGGTTGTGATCATGGCGCTGGTCAAACTCAACCGGCTGCACGAGGCGCAGGCGGCGGCGCGGCGGCTGATGAAGGCGTTCCCGACCTACACGCTCACCCTGCAGAGACAGATCAACCCGTGGCTGGACGAGGTGTTCGCCGAGCGTTACGTCGAGGCGCTGGGCATCTCCGGCGTGCCGGAGTGATCGTCGCGGCTGCAAAGATGCCCAGCGAGGCGACGGCCCTTGACCGCTTCGCTTCTGCAAGGACAGTCCTCTGGCCGGCTTGTCTGACGACTGAGCGCGTAGAGAAGCCGTGAACAGCCGGCAAGCTCTCTGCTGAATTCGCGTCGAACTTTCGGTTTCCACCCTGACGAGACCTACCGACGGTCCAGACAAATGTCGCCGTTGGGTCAGGTGAGGACAGACCTGCGCCGAGCTGAAGCCGCCAGCCAGCTTTCGGCCCGAAGTGGTCATTCCGGATGTCAATTGCGTAGAGCGGTCCGCATGGTGCAGGGTTGCCCAAGAAGGATGGTTCAGTCGAAGAAGCCCGCATCCTCTTCCCGGAGATACTTCCTGGCTGCTTCGGCGTCGATATCGAGGCCCAGCCCCGGCGCTTCCAGCAGGTCCACCATGCTGTCCTTCACGATCTGCGACGGCAGGCCGATTACAAGATCCTCCCACCAGGGATCGGAGGCGCTCGGGTATTCGAACGCGATGTAGTTGGCGGGCAGCGTGGCGCAGACATTGATCAGCGCGCCGAGGCCTAGAGCACGTCCTGTGATCGATGAATCGATTGTGATGTGACGGCTGCGTTTTGTGCTGATTCAACATCCACCTCGATGGAGGT
>NZ_JAMYKT010000026.1:0-72550 GCF_040317515.1 Mesorhizobium sp. M1428 | reverse complement strand
GATCGTCAACGGCCACCCCAACAGCCAGATCGACGATCTCCTGCCTTGGGTCTACATCAACAAGCTCGAGCTCAAGGCCGTGGCCCGAGAACACCGCTTACAATGTATCACCACGCGATTGTCGTGGATAGGAACGCGGTCGGCGGCTAATGGAACGTCGTATATGCGCCGTGACGACGGGCAGCCAGCAATCGTGGCGTAGAGTGTTGACGCGCTTTCCTGCGCCGGTCGTTTCGGCGCTCTGATCATCCGCTCCTTAGAGAAATGCTTCGCCCTCAGCGCGATGCGCGAAACAAAACCAATGCGACGCCTGCTTAGGTTTGGCGAAACCCCATCCTGCATCCTTGCCGCAGTCGGGGTGTTCGCATCGGTGATGCTGAATGCCCGGGCGTGTGACTGGCTCGAAGGCACCTGGAAGGCGGATCAGTTCATCGCTCATGGGTAGTTCCTCGGCTCAGATCCGTCGAAAGATTCCACAGCCGGCCTTGACGATCAAGGAAAATGTTCCTTTTTTGTTCTCATGGCGCACGATCCGATCGACACGCTGGGCAAGGCGACCCGGCACAACATGCTTGTGAAGGCAGAGTGCAGTTTGGCGTCGATCCCCTAAAGCTGAAGTTCGATTGCAGCCGCTGCAAGCCGACGGTGAAGATCACGCTTCTCGACGAGGTGCATTCAGCGCTTGATCGGTCCGACCGCGCCCAACAGGCGGCGGGCTTTGGCGTTTCCTCGTGGCTAAACGCTTCGCTGCTAGGCCTCGACGACAATCCGGGGCTTCTTGGGAACTAAGGGTCCGCCTGCCAACTCCAGCAATGGCCGGCGGACCCTATCAGCGCATGAAGGGACTTTTTACGCGCCGAATCTCCTCCGGAGATGACGCTACCAACAAGCAATGGCTACGGTTGTTCCCGCCGCGTCCTGTGCACGGACCATTGCGCAGGCGGGTCAGACTTAAGTCTTACGGTCTAGTCGTTTAACCCCCGTCGAGGAACATTCGTTGGTTGGCCCGCGTTGAGGTGGGCTTGGCGGGATGAAGCTGCGTCCAAGCAAAATCTCAACAAGGAGACGGCTAATGAGAATGCATCTTTCCACCGCAACTGCGGGATTTCTGTTGTTGGCCGGCATTGGTGCTGCTGCCGCCCAGGATGTGATCATCGAACCGCAGCAGGAAACCGTCATCAAGGAATACGTGAAGAAGCAGCCGCTCGCTTCGGTGAAAATTCCTGGAGTGGAGCTCAATATCGGCTCGCCTCTGCCGGATACAGTCGAGCTTCATGAAGTGCCGAACGTCAAATACCGTTATGTGGTGGTCGACAACCGGACCGTTCTGGTGGATCCGAGCACGCGCAAGATCATCAAGGTCTACGACTGAGCTGATCTTGGGAGCGCTGGCCCGGATAGCAATCGTCAATAGTCCGGGTCAGCCGCTCGAGAGTTTCGATTATCGCCTGCAAACGCCTCGCCTTCATGCACCCGTGGGTCGATAAAGCAAGTGAACGCATCCTCGCTCGGCAGAAACAGGTGAGTTCGATGGCCCCTCGCACGAGTTGGCCGCCGTGCTGCCACCGGATCGATTGTTGAAGAGATCAGGTGTTTTCGTCAATTTGTGCCAGACCGACGAGGGTACCCTCCGGATCTCGGAACTGGCCAATCGTCAGCGGGGTGCCGGGCGAGCGTTCCGGCCCAAGAACTCGTGACCCGCCCAACTGCTCTGCTTTGGCCAGGTATGTCTCGATATCGCTTACGCTGACGTAAATGATGGTGTGTGGATCAAAATTCCTCCCGCCTCCAACACCCCCTGCCACCGGTTGAGCCCCGGGCGGGGCGAGGAAGCCATAGTCGCCTGCGTCGGAAACAAGCGGCGACACCGCTCCGCCGACCTCGAATTCCCATCCGAAGAGTTGCGCGTAAAAGCGCCGCAGATTCGCTGGATTGCGCCCAATTATTTCAAAGTGGATGATCGGTCTGGCCATTGGTCCACCTCTTTAGCGCGCGTAAAACAGCTACCGCTCGACTGTTAGCGGCTGATGCAGCGGCTCGGCGTGGTGAGGCATCTGTCAGAAGTCGTGCGCGTCGAAATTCTGCCCGCACACCGGGCAATGGATGAAATGCTTGGGTTGTCAATCCTGACGCGTTTCATGTGGCCCCATGTGGCGCCCGTCTGGCAATCGTCAAGGCCGGCGTATGCGCATCGTCGGGCGAGCAATGACGATCTGCGTGACCTTGGCGTTTCCTTCTGCGTCACGTTGTCGGTCGCGATCCGCCGCCTGAGGCTGGTGCGAGGTTGCTTGGCGAAAATTGAGCGCCGCGCCGGCGATTGTTGCCCAGACTTTCGCGGCGTCGTTCCACTGAGGTTTGCATTCGACGCGTGCTATATGAGCTGTGGTCAAGCCATTGGCCCCGCGGGCATCCGGCGGGATTTTGTTCGTGACCCAGGAGACACTCGACATGAGTAACGTCGTAACGCTTCATGGTGACAAGCGCTGGAAGGTGGTTCTAGTCTACGCCCACCAGAACGGCCCCATTGCGATTGAGCATTTTCTAGAAGAGATTTCCGAGCTTCATAACGTCATTGAACACGGACCGGACTGGAATACCCTGATCACGTGCACGGTGACAATCAACCGCACGGACGGTGGTGAGGAACAGAACAGCCAGGAAAAGGAGGCGCATCGGTAAAATCGGGAACCGTCTTATCCAGGCTGCCGAGATCGAGCGCGCCAGCCATGTGCGTGTAGAGCCGGCCGCGCATGGTAGTCATCAGCTTGCGAGGCATATCATTGGAGTGTGCGATGCGAGCCCTTATCGACTTGAACTATGCCCAGGTTGAAGCCCTCGACAGTCTTGCCAAACGGGCGCGCCAATCCCGTGCGGCCCTGATCCGAGCAGCAATAGACGATTATCTCGACCGCCATCATCGCGAACAGGTCGAGGATGGCTTCGGCCTGTGGGGTAAGCGCAAGGTTGATGGGCTGGCTCATCAGGAGACAGTGCGCCGCGAATGGTAGGCGCGATTTTCGACACCAATATCCTCATCGACTATCTGAACGCCGTCCCCCAAGACTCGCGAGGAAATCGAGCGGTTCGAAAGCCGTGCAGTCAGGATTATCACCTGGATGGAAGTGAGTGGGCGCAAAAGCCGATCTGGCCGGCGGCCGCTATGCCTCAGACGGACATATTCGTGCCTAGCGGCGGCTCGCCGCTGTACCGGAGCGACTTCGAGGAATGTTACTTCAGCAGTTTGATCAGCACTGTGAAGGCCGCGTCGATGTCGGCGCGAACCGCCGCCCGGACCGCTTCCGCATTGCGGTCTCGCAGCGCTGCAAACATCTGCTGATGGTGCTGGTTGGCGGTCGAATAGTTTCCAGAATCGTGCAGCATGTTGAAATAGGGGCTGATCTGCAGCCACAGGTTCTCGATGATGCTGAGCATGTTTTCCGAGCCCGCGACCCGGTAGATGGAAAAGTGAAACGCGTAATTGGCCCTGAGATAGGATTTGACGTCGCCGGCGGCATTGGCCTGCTCGAGTGCCTCCAGATGCTGGCCCAGCAGCATCACGCCGCGATCGTCAATGCGTTCTGCGGCCCATGCGGCGGCGATCGCCTCGATCTCGAACCTGACGTTCCTGAGATCGATAAGCCGCGCACGGCTTAATGCCGGGATGCCGATCGAACGGCCGGAAACCACCATCAGGGCGTTGGCGGCGCTCAGACGCCGCAGTGCCTCGCGAACCGGCATCGGGCTGACGCCGAAAGCATCGGCGAGGCTCTGCACCGTTACCATCTCACCTGGAACGATGCTGCCGTCGAGGATCAACTCGGTAACGTGCCGGTAAACCCTGTCCTGCAGGGTTTCCCTGGACAGCGGCGTGATTTCGACGCCTGCCTTCCTGAATGCCGCCCCAGCCATTTCTGCCAACCTTCCCCCATTCGGGCGACGCTCTTGTCACCCCCGGCGCCTGTGCCCGGAATGCAAGGTTCGAATTGCCGCGTCAAGCGCCCGCGTGTCTCGCCTTTTTGCTTCTCGGCCATTTCATCATTGATCTTTGATCAAATCATGATACGGTCAGCCGCATCGAATGACAAGGCGTACGTTTGTATCCTTGGGAGGCATTCGGTCGTCTGAACTGGGAGGAGTTTCGTATGGGTATCGGATCGAAGGCCCGGCGGCTTGCGCTGCTTGCCGGCATGGCTGTTTGCGCTTTTGGGATGTCCGCCGCCGAAGCGGCCGGAAAGCACAAGATATTTCTCAGCATGAGCTTCATCGGCAATGATTGGCAGGCCGAGGCCGCCAACATGGTCAAGGCGATGGCGTCGCACAAGAGCATGGCCGACAAGGTGGACCTCCAGGTCCAGGTCGCGGGGCCGAACGCACAGCGCCAGATCCAGCAGATCAATGCCATGGTCCAGGCCGGCGCTGAAGCCATCGTGATTTTCCCGATCTCGCCGACCGCGCTCAACCAGGTGGTGAAGAACGCCTGCGATAAGGGCGTGAAGGTGTTTGCCTATGATGCCGAGATCACGGAGCCTTGCGCCTACAACGTCCATATCGACCAGGAAGAGGCTGGCCGCGTAACGGCGGAGTGGCTGGTCAAGAAGCTCAATGGCAAGGGCAACATCATCGCGGTGACCGGCGTTCCCGGCACCTCGGTCGATGATCTGCGCACCAAGGCCGCGAAGGAGGTGTTTGCCAAGCATCCGGACATCAAGATCGTCGGCGAGGCTGTCGGCATGTGGAGCCAGGCGGTGGCCCGTACCGAACTTTCCAAGATATTGGCGACGCGCAGTTGGGACGACATCAACGGGCTTTGGATGCAGGTCGGCTGCTTCACCGCCAATTCCATGCAGCTCGAGGCTGGCAAGAAGACCAGCGAACTCCTGCCTTGCGCCGGCGAGGGTTCCAATGGCGGGCGTATCCAGATGCTGCCGGAGGGCACGGAGGTCGAGGGCGCGACGTCTCCCTATGCGCCGCTCGGCGCCTCGCGCATTTCCTACGCCTCGCCGCCTTATTCCGGGGCACTCGCTCTCAAGCTTGCCGTCGAGGCGCTTGAAGGCAAGGACGTTGCCAAGAAGACGATCCTGCCGCTGCCGATCGTCACCAGCGAGACGATAAAGCTTTGCGACGAGGGCACCTGGGCGGAGATGAAGGCTGGTTGCAACGCGTTCAAACCGTCGCTGGTCTCGAACCCAGGCTGGTTCGCCTCGATCTTCTCCGATCAGACACCCGAAATCGGTCTCGCGGCCGCCCTTGTCGGCCAGCCCGAGCAGTAGGCCCTCCGAAGTGGGCCGTGGGGTGCTTTCGAGGCACTCCACGCACGCACCCTCATGCAGGCCCGGACTGGGATCATGATGTCAGCGCATTCGACAGCTGTCGGCATAGAGGGCGTCCGCAAGGCGTTTGGCGCGACAGTCGCCCTCGATGGCGTATCCTTCGAGATCGCTTCCGGCAGCGTGCATGCCTTGCTTGGCGAGAACGGTGCGGGCAAGTCAACACTCGTCAAGCTGTTGTCGGGACTGGTTCGGCCCGACGACGGGCAAATCACCGTGTTTGGCGAACCGGCGCCACTCGGTTCGCCACGCGCCGCGCACGCCAAAGGCGTGCAGACAGCCTTCCAGGAAATGACCCTGGTACGCGATCTCAGCGTACTCGATAACATGTTGCTGCCTTACGCACCCGTTGGCCCGATCGGCCTGATCAGGCGGTTGAGCGCGCGTAAGGCAGTCCGCAAGCACATCTCCGATCTGGGGTTCACGGTCGATCTCGATGCCGAGGTAGCGACGCTCGATCTCGCGATCCGCCAGAAGATCGAAATCGCGCGCGCGCTTTATCGCAAGCCGCGCATCCTTCTGCTCGACGAGCCGACTTCGACGCTGTCGGGTGGCGATGTCGAGTGGCTGGGCGCCATCATCGCACAGTTGAAGGCGGCCGGCACTACGGTCGTGTTCATCACCCATCGCATGCGCGAGGTGCGGGCTTTCTGCGACACGCTGACCATTCTCAGGAACGGCCGCCACATCGTGACCGCGCCGGTTGCCGATGTTTCGGATGGTGAGGTGATCGAAAAGATCATCGGCCGCAGCATCGCCCAGACCTTCCCGCCGAAGCCAGAAAGCGAGGCCGCCTTCGGTCCGCCGGTGCTCGGCGTACGCGATCTCAAAGCCGGGAGGAAGCTCGACGGCGTCGGTTTCGATCTGCGCAAGGGAGAGATCCTCGGCATTGCCGGATTGCAGGGCATGGGTCAGCTCGACCTGTTCCTCGCCTGTTTCGGCATGTCCGAGATCGAGCGCGGCCACATCCTGGTCGACGGGCGCCAAGTGTGGCTCGGCTCGCCCGCCGATGCGCTCAAGCCCAACATGGCAATCGGGCTGGTGCCGGAGGACCGCAAGACCGAGGGCCTGTTCCTGAAGCTCTCTGGACGGCAGAATGCATCGCTGCCGGTCGTCGCACGCTTCACCCAGTTTGGCCTGATCAGAACAGACGAAGAGGCAAAGGCCGTACAGTCCGCTTTTTCGACCGTGGAGGTCGACCGCAGTGCCCTATGGACGAGGGCAGGGGCGTTCTCTGGAGGCAACCAGCAGAAGATTGCCATTGCCAAATGGCTCGTCGCCGAAAGCCGGATCCTGCTGCTCTTCGATCCGACCCGCGGCATCGATGTCGGCACCAAGCACGAGCTCTACGTGATGATGCGCGACTATGTGGCGGCCGGCGGCTCGATCCTCCTGCATTCAACCGAAATTCCCGAACTGGTCCATCAATGCGACCGGGTGCTCGTCCTCTATGACGGCCATCTGGTGGCGGAGCTTGCCGGCGGCGAGATCACCGAAGGCGCGATCATGCGGCCGGCGCTCGGCCACCGGGACGTGGTCCGGGAGGCGGCGGAATGAGTGTGACGAGCTTGGCTGCCGCGGCACCGGCTGCGACATTGGCGCGGCTCCTCGCGCGCCATCGCGGCGCGATCATCGCGGCGATCGTCTTTGCCCTGCTCCTGCTGATCGTCGATCTGGTCAGTGCCGGGCGGCTCACTTATTTCGACATTTCCTTCCTGTCGAGCGGCGGCGCCACTTCGGCACTGGCGGCGATCGGCCAGACCCTGGTCATCCTGTCGGGCGGTTTCGACCTGTCCGCCGGCGCGGCGATCTCTCTGGTCAATGTCGTCCTGGCAAACGGCATGGATCCGATGGCGACCGGCACGAGTGTCGCGCTGTGGACTTTGGCCGGAATTGGCGTCGGCATGCTGGTCGGCGCCTTCAACGGCTTCTTCATTGCCGTCCTGCGCATGCAGCCTATCGTCGTCACACTGTCGACCATGTTCATCCTGCAGGGAGTAACGCTGCTGGTCATGGACAAGCCGGGTGGCTTCGTCTCGCCCGATCTTGGCGCCTTCTATCTCGGTGATGCTATCGCCGGCTGGATACCGATGCCGCTGGTGGTCATCGGCGTCGTCCTGCTCGGCTGGTTCTGGCTCAAAGGCACACGCTTCGGGACGGCGCTTTATGCGGTCGGCAGCGATCCGGATGCCGCCGCCGCGGTCGGTGTGCGCGTCGTTCTCGTACGCTTCCTGGTCTATGTCATCGCCGGCGGCTGCTATGGGCTTGCCGGCGTTTTCATCAGCGCCCAGACCGGCAGCGGCGATCCGCTGGTCGGCAATCCGTTGTTGCTGTCGATGTTCGCGGCGGTCGTCGTCGGCGGCACAAGGCTGGGCGGCGGTCAAGGCGGGCCGGTGGGCACCGTCTTCGGCGCCTACATCCTCATGATGGTCGTCAACATCCTGCTCGTGCTCAACGTCTCGGCCTATTATTCGACAATCGCCGAGGGCACGATCCTGATCCTTGCCGTGCTTGCCGGCTCGCTGTCGCATGGCTCCGTGCTTGCCCGCCAACTGCGTGCGCTGCGGGTTCGGCTGGCCGCGTGGCGCGCCGGAATGCTGCCCTCGCAGATCGATCGCACCGACCGGCGGCTGAGAATTGCGCGGGGCAGCGCCGGCGACCAGCAGGCGCCGCAGCCTGCCTTCCATCTCCGTAACGCCGAGACGCTGCGCTATGCGCTGCCGGCCTATGTCTGTCTTGCCATCGTCGTCATCGTCACCCAGATCTGGCTCGGACGGGCAATCATCAATTTCACCTATTGGAACTCGCTTTTCGTGCTGTCGAGCTTCCTTGCCATCTTGGCGCTTGGGCAGGGCAGCGTGATTCTTACCGGCGGGCTCGACCTGTCAGTGCCGTGGACGATCGGGCTGTCGGGAATCCTGCTTGCCGGTATGGTCAACGGGTCGGATGCTGCACTTTCCTATGCGCTACCTGCGGTGCTCGTTGTCGCTTGCCTGATAGGTGTCGCCAACGGCATCGGCATCGTCTTTCTCGGTATCTCCCCGATCGTCATGACGCTGGCCACCAACGGCATTCTGCAAGGTTTCGCTTTGCTCTACTCGCAAGGCACGCCGGCCGGCTTCTCCTCGCCGATGCTGCGCTGGTTCATGACCGGCAAAATATTCGCCATCACCCCGGTGGTGCTGTTCATGATCGGCTTCGTCGTCTTTGCCGTGCTGCTGCTTGGCCGCACCGCTTTCGGCCGCCGCGTCTATGGCATCGGCAACAGCCTGCGCGCAGCCCAGCTCTCCGGCATCGCGGTCGGTCGCACGCTCATCCTCGTCTATGTGCTGTCGGCGGTCTGCGCGGCGCTGGTCGGCATCATGCTGACCGGCTTTTCCGGCCAGGCCAGCCTCGGCATGGGCGACGATTATCTGCTGCCCTCCATCGCCGTCGTCGTGGTCGGCGGTGCGCTGATCACCGGCGGGCGTGGCCACTATCTCGGCATGCTGGGCGGGGTGCTGCTGCTGACCGCATTGCAAATGCTGCTCGCCGGCACGACGCTGCCTTACGCGACGCGGGCGATCCTGTTCGGGCTGGTGGTGCTCGGTGCCGTCATGGCGCTGCGCGAAAGACGGATTTGAGTGAAAGGGATGGAACAATGAGCTCAAGCGCACCGGCATCGGCAGACGAATTCCTGACCGGGCTCAAAGGCCAACGCGTGCTGGTCACGGCGGGCGCCGGCGGTATCGGCTTTGCCATTGCCGAGACACTGTCGCGGCTCGGCGCGCGCGTCGTGATCTGTGATATTTCCGACGAGGCGCTGGCCGCTGCTCCAGAGAGGATGACGCTCGCCGCCGCAATCAAAGCCGACGTTTCGCGCGACGAGGATGTCGACCGGCTGTTCGAGACGGTCAAGGAGAAACTCGGCGGGCTCGACGCCCTGATCAACAATGCCGGCATTGCCGGCCCGACCGGCGGCGTCGATGAGATCGATCCGGCAGACTGGCGGCGTTGCATAGATATCTGCCTGACCGGCCAGTTCCTGTGCGCGCGGCGTGCCGTGCCGCTGATCAAGTCGGCAGGCGGCGGCTCGATCGTCTCGATGTCTTCGGCCGCCGGCCGACATGGCTACGCGTTCCGAACGCCGTACTCGGCTGCCAAATTCGGCGTTGTCGGCCTGACTCAGAGCCTTGCCAAGGAACTTGGACCGCATGGGATCAGGGTCAATGCCATCTTGCCCGGCATCATCGAAGGGCCGCGCATCGACAAGGTCATTGCCGACCGGGCAAAGCAATTAGGCATTTCAAACGAGGAGATGACGCAACGCTATCTGCAGAACATCTCGCTGCGCCGTATGACCAGCCCATACGATGTCGCGGCGATGGTGGCTTTCCTGCTTTCCGATGCGGGCGTCAACATTTCCGGCCAGTCGCTGGGCGTCGACGGCAACGTCGAGACACTCTGAGGAGGGCGAGCATGGCGAAGGTAGCAATTGTAGGAAGCGGTTTCATCGGGCGGGCGTGGGCGATCAGCTTCGCTCGTGCAGGCCATGATGTGCGCATGTGGGACCAGGCGCCTGCCGCGACCAGCGGTGCGCGCGACTATATCGCCGGCGTGCTCGGCGACCTCGCCGCTAACGATTTGCTGCGGGGACAGGCGGTGGATGCCGTGCTCGGCCGCATCACCATTGCAGCGGAGCTTGGCGAGGCCCTGGCCGATGCCGTCCACGTCCAGGAAAACACACCGGAAAACCTGGAGGTGAAGCGTGACGTGTTCTCCCGGATCGACGCCCTTGCCGGTCCGCAAGCGGTGATCGCCAGTTCCACCTCGGCGCTGTTGCCGTCGAAGTTCACCGATCACCTTCAGGGGCGCCATCGCTGCCTCGTCGTGCACCCGATCAATCCGCCCTATCTCATCCCCGCCGCGGAAGTCGTGCCGGCGCCATGGACCTCCGCCGAAACGTTGGAAAGGACCCGCGCTTTTCTTGTCGAGGCGGGCCACGCGCCGCTGGTGATGAAGCGCGAACTCGACGGCTTCATCATGAATCGCTTGCAGGGCGCGCTGTTGGAGGAGGCGTTCCGGCTCGTCGCCGACGGCTATGCCAGCGTAGAGGACGTCGACACGGGCCTGCGCGAGGGGCTGGCACTGCGCTGGTCGTTCATGGGTCCGTTCGAAACGATCGACCTCAACGCGCCCGGCGGTGTGCGCGACTATGTAGAGCGGTACCAGACGATCTATTCCAACATCTTCCCGCAGATGCTGCGCCGCGTCGACTGGGCCGGCGAGGTCATGGAGACGGTCGAGGCCGAGCGCCGCAAACGGCTGCCGCGGGAAGCACTCGGCGAACGGCAGGTCTGGCGCGACCGCCGGCTGATGGCGCTGGCGGCGCACAAGAAGAAATCGGATCAGGAGTTTGGACGATGACGGAAACAAGCCGCAAGCACGGCGCTCAGCAAGCCAAAGGCAAGGTCATCATCACCTGCGCGGTGACGGGGGCAATCCATACGCCGACCATGTCGCCGTATCTGCCGATCACGCCCGACCAGATCGCCTCGGAGGCGATCGCGGCGGCCGAGGCCGGTGCAGCAATCCTGCATCTGCATGCCCGCGACCCTGAGACCGGCAAGCCCGACCAGACGCCGGAGGCGTTCGCGCGTTTCCTGCCGCGCGTCAAGCAAGGCACCAATGCCGCCATCAACATCACCACCGGCGGCAGCCCCTACATGAAGGTGGAGGAGCGTGTGCGCCCCGCCGCCCAGTTCAAGCCGGAAGTCGCCTCGCTCAACATGGGGTCGATCAATTTCGGGCTCTATCACCTCGTCGCCAAATACGAAACGTTCAAGTTCGACTGGGAAAGGCCGCACCTGGAAGCGACGCGTGACCTGGTCTTCCGCAACTCGTTCAAGGACATCGAGTACGTACTGGAGACCTGTTACGACAACGGCACGCGCTTCGAGTTCGAGTGCTATGACATCGCCCATCTCTATAACCTCTCCCATTTCGCCGATCGCGGGTTGGTGAAACCGCCGTTCTTCGTGCAGTCCGTATTCGGCCTGCTCGGCGGCATCGGTTCGCACCCCGAAGACGTCGCCCATATGAAGCGCACCGCCGATCGCCTGTTCGGCGATCAGTTCCGCTGGTCGGTGCTGGGTGCGGGCGCCAGCCAGTTGCGCATTGCCGCGCAATCGGCAGCGCTTGGCGGCAATATCCGCGTTGGGCTTGAAGACAGTCTTTGGGCCGGCAAGGGCAAGCTTGCCAGATCTAACGCCGAGCAGGTGGTGCTTGCCCGCAAGATCATCGAAGGCCTCGGCATGGAAGTGGCGACACCCGACGAGGCCCGCGAAATCCTGTCATTGAAGGGCGGCGACCAGGTCGCGTTCTGACCAGTTTCTACAAGATTCAAACAGAGGAGGACGGCATGAAGATCGAGGTCGTGGTGGACGTGAAGACCACGCTGGGCGAGGGACCGCTGTGGGACGTCGAACAGGAGCGCCTCTACTGGATCGACAGTTTCGACGGGCGTGTGTTTCGCGCGACTGCCGACGGCCGCGAGATCCGTTGCTGGGACGTGCCGATGAAGATCGGTTCGATGGCATTGCGCAAGGACGGCAGTGGTGTCGCTGCAGCGCGGCTTCCATCTGCTTGATTTCGCCACGGGCGAGGTGACGCTGATCCACGACCCGGAGCCGGACAGGCCGATGAACCGGCTCAATGACGGCAAGGTCGATCGGCGCGGCCGCCTCTTCGCCGGCTCAATGGACACGATGGAAGAGGGACCCTCCGGCGGGCTCTACCGGCTCGATCCCGATTTTTCCGTCACCAGGATCGATTCCGGCATCATCTGCTCGAACGGCCCGTGCTGGAGTCCCGACGACCGCACCTTCTATTTCTCCGACACCTGGACCGGCGAGATCTGGGCCTACGACTATGATATCGAAACCGGTGTCGCCACCAACCGGCGCGCTTTCACGCGCGTCGATACCAGCCGGGGTGGGGCGGCCGACGGCTCGACCGTCGATGCGGAAGGATTCCTCTGGAACGCGCTGGTCTATGACGGCAGGCTGGTGCGTTACGCGCCCGACGGCAGCGTTGATCGCATTATCGACATGCCCGTCAAGAAGATCACCAGCGTCATGTTCGGCGGGCCGAAGCTCGATACCCTGTACGTCACGTCGATGGCCAAGCCGCCGCTGCCGCGTTTTCCGGGCGACGGAGTTTTACGGGGCAGCCTTTTTGCCATCGCCGGCCTCGGCGTAACGGGAGTTCCGGAGCCAAGATTTGCCGCATAATCGGTGTTTACTGGCGATCATCCTCCCCGCCTCTTGGTGCCACCCCAACCTCCTGCCGCAGGGCAACGGCGCTGGAAGCTCGTGCCGTGCGGTTCTGGCGTGGTCGTGTCAGGAGCCCAGAGCACCAATGGCGGCAGCACGGCAGGCACTGCGCCAGCCATCACCAGTCCCGTGTTGAGGGCATTGGGTTTCCGCCATCAACCGCTTCGTCATCGAGCACAAGCTGCAGTCGTAGCCCTTCGTCTGGACCGACGATCCCGACAAACTTATCAAGCCGCCGCACGCGGGCACCAGGTGCTGGAGTCGATCCACAGCATTGGCTATAGCAGTGTGGCGGTCCGCGAATGTCCACTCTCTGGCAAGCGGCCAATAGGCAAGTTCGACCCCAAACAGACGTCGTCGTCAGTCTTTCGCTAGTCGAGAGCTGCCGAGGGACGTATTGTGCTAGTGCCGCGGGATGCTCTTCGGTCATTGGCTTCATAACGGTCTGGGCTTTCCTCAACCAGCCTTGCCGCCACAGACAGCCTTATTCCTGCTCGTCACAGCAAGGTCCGGCATCGCTTCCAGTTGCGGCTGCCTACAGCAAGTGGAGGTGTTCTGGAGGTGGTTTTGCACAATATCGGTGGCGCACTCGCAGAACGAACTCAGGCGAACGGACGAGGGACTTTGGAAGCTGCCCTGTCACTGCCTCGTTTCCATTTGGCGGGCGCCACAATTGCGGAAAGCCCGGAAAGCCCGTATATTCCGGAATAAAGGAGTCTCGCCGATGAGCACCACCGTCACCGCCGCCGCCGTCTCGAAAAATTTTGGCGCCTATCAGGACGCCGCGGTCCGCGACCCGGTCATCATCACAAAGAACGGTCGCCCGCGCACGGTGCTGCTGGCCTATGAGGATTTTGTCCGGCTGTCGAAGCGCGACCGGCGGGTCGATCTGACAGCGGAGCTCGGCTCGGACGAGATCGCCGCGGTCGAAGCCTCTGAAATGGAGCCGCATCTCGACCATCTCAACGACGAGCTCTCTGGGTCAAAACCCTCGGGGCGAAACCCCTCGGAGCAAAAGGCCTGACTGCAAAAATGCTACCGGCTGAAATCAAGGTCGGCCACGTCTTCCGTTACTCCTACCTCTGGCATTGGCAACACCGCGAAGGCCGCGAGGAAGGCGACAAGGACCGGCCCTGCCTGGTGCTCGCGCTGGTCGCCATGCAGGAGGACGGCTCGCCGGTCGTCCGGGTCCTGCCGATCACCCATACGCCGCCGTCCGATCCCGATGATGCCATCGAGATTCCGGCTGCGGTCAAGCTGCGTTTGCGCCTTGACGGTGAACGGTCGTGGATCGTTTTGACGGAAAGTAACCGATTCGCCTGGCCGGGGCCTGACATCCGGCCGCTGGAGACGGAGAGCGGCTACTACGGGCCGCTGCCACCGGCGTTGTTTGCCGCAGTCAAGCGCCGGTTTGTCGCCATCGCGACAGGCCAGGCGCATACGAGCACGTCGCGTACCGCGTGACGATGGAAGTGGCATGTCCCTTAGCCTGCTTGAGCGCGGTGAACGTTCAGACGGGGCGATTCTGACGACGCGACTTTGCCAAGCTGGAAGACTTCCGTCGCCTCGCCGCGGCCGCGCAGCCGGTGTTTGCCCGCCGGGATCCTTTCGAACCTTTCGTCGAGCCGCGACGCAGTCTCGCCGGAAATGGCGATTGCGGCGATGGCGCCCGGTTCGAGCTGCTTGCCGAGGTCCTGCAGTCGCTGGCTGACGTTCACGGTGTCGCCGACGATCGTATAGTTCACGCGGTCGGATGCGCCAATGTTGCCGACAATGACAGAGCCCGTGTGGATGCCGATGCGGACATGAAGCGGAGGCCGGCCTTCGCTGGCCGCTTCCATATTGTCCTTCTCCAGCTCCTCGCGGATCGCCGCGGCGGCGCGGACGGCCGCGGCGGCATGGCCCTCCAGCCGATCCGGCGCGCCGAAGAACGCCAGCATGCCGTCGCCCAGGAACTTGTCGACAGTACCGCCATGTGCATCGACCGCGCCGCACAAGATCGCGAAGTGGTGGTTCAGCAGCCTGGCCGCGGCGGCGGCTTCCATCTGCTCCGACAGCGTGGTGAAGCCGGCGATGTCGGTGAACATCACAGTGACAACCGCTTCGCGCGGTTCGGCGATGCCGATCTCTCCGGTGCGCACCAGCTTGGCCACCAGCGAGCGCGGAATATAGGTCGAAAATGCACGCAAACCGATCAGCATGGCATTGAACGCCGAAGCCTGATTGTCCAACTCCAGCACTCTGCTGCGCGGCAGGGGGGCGACACCGTCGAGATCGAAATCGGCGACGCGCGTGGCCTGGCCGGCAATCGCCTGGATCGGGCGCGCCAGGCGCCTGCCGAGAAGAATCGCGACGATGACCGCCACCGCCATCGCGACAAGTCCAAGCATAGCCGATCCTATGACACGCTCGATCTCGTCGCTGATCTGGCTGGTCTCGAAATACGCGCCGAGCGTCCAGGGCTCGTCGCCATAGCCTGCGATCTTGCGGGTGATGGCGATATAGGTGGTGTCGCCGCTCCACTCTGACGCATTGTCCACGCTTGGGTCGATCTCGGCGATTTCTATGTCGCGGGCGTGTCGCGTATCGAACTCCCGCTCTACCTTGCGCGCGCTATATGCGGCCAATACCGGATCGCCATACGTGGCCAGCGGCGTCAGCGGGAGGACGCCATTCTTCAGAGCGTCGGGATCGGCCAGCCTTTGGTCGGCGACCACGCGATCTTCGCCATCAAGAATGAAGGCATGCGTGCCAAATCGCGATGACAATTTCCGCGTGATACCGGACAGTTTCTGCAATTCGACCGCCGCGATAACCCAGGCCTGTGTCACGCCATCACGTACCAGCGGCACGGAGACATGTGCGTACAGGCCGAACTCGTTGGCCACGAACGCCCCCCACTGCCGGCCGCCGACCTGTCGGCGTTGCTCGAGGGCGGCGCGGACTTGGGGCGACTTCTCGGGCTCGGCCGGAAAATGCTCGATCGCGCCCGTTGCAACGTTGTTTTCAACGGAGCGCGCGGCTCCGCGGCAGACCAGATCGGGGGTGCAGATTAGGGTCGCCTCGATCCCTGAAGCGGCAGCCAGAGCACCGGCAACAGCTGCGGACATCGCCTTGTCGTCGATCTGGAACTCGCCCTGGGCATACAACTGCGCGATGCCGTCCACCGCGTTCTCGGCGTCTCCCATCTCTGCGCGCAGCGAGTCCTCCATCGCGTCGATGAGGAGTGTCGACTGGGCGCCGAGCAAGTCGAACGTGTTGCGAAAATTGGCACCGACCGACAATGCGAGCACGCCGCCGACCGACAGGAATACGAGACTGCCGAAACTCAACGCCATGATGACTGCAATGGGGATGCGCCGCCGCTTCTTTTCGGGGCGGGCCAGACGCACTGGTTGTGCGGACGCGCTCATGTAGCCAATGTCGCAATGCGCCACCGAATTGCAAGCCTGGTGACGGCTTTAAAGAGAGGCGCGTCCCCAATGCACGAGCCTCCTTACTTCGGCGCCTAACGTATCAACCGAATGTCCACTGGGGAAAATGTTCTCAATTTCTGCTCATGTAACGCGACCGCGAGTTCCAGAGTCGCCGGCTATGTCAGCTTCCAGGCGGTGGCAATGCTGACCGCCACAGCCGAAGCGTCGGCGCGAAGCCGATATCCCGTGTCTCGGAAGTAGGGCGGCAACGGTCAGAACTTCCAGTTCAGGCTATGCGGCCCTGATTTCATAATGTTGACCTACGGGATCGAGGAAATTTACTCTTCACGTAAATCGTCAAAACGAGGTATTCCTGACGCTATGATTCTAAGCTACCGCGACAAACGGACCGAAGGCTTTGGCAATGGCACGTTCGTCCGGGAGTTTCAGGGATTCGACAGGCAGGCTTGGACGCGCCTTGAAATTCTGGACGCCGCGACCGGCGTCGGGGACTTGCGGGCTTTGCCCAGCCATCGTCTTGAGGCCCTGAGGGGCGACCGGAGCGGCCAATTCAGCATCCGCATCAACATGCAATGGCGGATTTGCTTCGAATGGCCCAAGGACGCTACCGGCCCGTCAAACGTGGAAATAGTCGATTACCATTAGGAGATGACTCATGTCCCGATCTGCCATCCATCCCGGCGAAATTCTCGCCGACGAGCTTCAGGAGCTTGGCGTTTCGCCGACCGAGCTTTCGCGCCTTATCAACGTCCCGCCCAATCGGGTGACGCAGATAATCCATGGTCGGCGCCGCGTCACCGGCGACACCGCCCTTCGGCTTGGTCACTGGTTTGGCAGCAGCGCCCAGTTCTGGCTCAATCTCCAGAGTGCCTATGACATCCGCGTCGCGGAAGAGAAGGCCGGCAGGGAAATCGCCAAGCTGCCGGTGCGGCGTGAAACCGCCGGCCTTAGCACGCCGCAGAACGTGTAGGGCCGCCCGTGACTCTCATCAAATCCAAGAAACGTGTTGCCGATCACGGGGAGGTTTTCACGCCCCCGTGGCCACTCGAAAAATGGTCGATCTCGTCAAAGGCGAGACCGAGCGCATCGACTCCCGCTTCCTGGAGCCCGCGTGCGGAAGCGGAAATTTTCTTGTCCCCATCCTACAAGCTGGCCGCCGTGGGGATGAAATTCGGGAAGTCCGGTTTTGAGAAGCGTCACTACGCGTGCTCACGTTGATGTGTGCCTACGGGATCGAGTTGTCCAGGGTCGGCCCATGCTCACCAGTTGGCCGACCATTCGGCGTTTGAACGCAGCGATGAAAGGATCGTGACGCCAATATTTTCCGCCCCCCAGCCTTTTGAGAAACAGGCAAAACTGGCCGATAAACCGGCAACTCCTCAAGTCGCGAAGGCCCCATAAAAAAGGTCGTCGAAACGCACGATCTGAAAGGAGACCGTGCTGAACCCTGCCATTGTCGCGATTTGAGGAGCGGTCAGCCAATTGCCGCTTTCCAATACTTCTCTTCTCGCCTCGGCCGCCATCCGCGCTTCTATGTGCATGTGTTGCGGAGGCAGTACCTGAGGGACCAGGGCCTCGATTATCGTGCTTATGGCTTCGCGCTGGCGACTATCAGGATCGTACAGACCAGAGGCGCAATACTGACGAGCGTGTCCGCGAGGCCGCGCACAGCAGGTTCACTTCCATGTTCGTCCGCTACCGCTATGACCAGCTCCGCAGTTAGGCGATCAAGTCGGTCACCAAACCCTTTCGGCCTTCCAGCGAGGACGCCAAATCCCGACAGTTCAATAGTCTCATGGATAGGGGCCATGATATCGCGCTCGTGGGGTGAGTGTGACCTTGCCCCTCTGATCTAATCCGGTTTGAAGTTCGTTCTGGCCCATCGAGAGGACCAGGACATGAAACGTAGCCGCTTCTCTGAAGAGCAGATCATCGGAATTTTGAAGGAACATGAGGCCGGGGTGTCGGTTGCCGATCTGTGCCGCAAGCACGGGGTCAGCGACGCCTCGATCGACAACTGGAAGGCCCGCTTCGGCGGGATGGATGTCTCCGAGGCTCGGCGACTGAAGGCGCTGGAGGACGAGAACACGCGGCTGAAGCGGCTTCTGGCCGACGCCATGCTCGACAATGCCGCGTTGAAGGAGTGTGGGAAAGAAATGGTGACGCCCGCGGCCAAGCGGAAAGCTGTCGCTCGCCTGAAGGAAGGCTTCGGGATGAGCGAACGGCGGGCGTGTAAAGCCATCGGCTGTTGCCGCATGACGGTTCGCTACGAGACCAGCAGGCCGGACGACCGCGAGGTTCGCGAGCGGATGAAGGCGATCGCGCAGGAGCGTCGCCGGTTCGGCTACCGGCGTCTTCTCGTGATGCTGAGGCGGGAGGGCCTGGTCGTGAACCACAAGAAGCTGTTCCGGCTCTACCGGGAGGAGAAGCTCGCCGTTCGCCGCCGTGGCGGCCGCAAGCGGGCGATCGGGACCAGGGCGCCGATGCTGGTGCCGCTGAGGCCCGACGAGCGCTGGTCGCTCGACTTCGTATCGGACCAGCTCACCGACGGGCGCCGCTTCCGCATCCTGGCCGTCGTCGACGACTGCACGAGAGAGTGCCTGGCACTCATCGTTGATACGTCTCTCTCGGGCATGCGGGTTGCCCGCGAATTGGACCGGCTCATCACCGAGCGGGGCCGGCCGAGGATGATCGTCAGCGACAATGGCAGCGAGTTCACCTCGAACGCCATCCTCGCCTGGGCGGATCAGAACCGCGTCGAATGGCATTACATTGCGCCCGGCAAGCCGATGCAGAATGGCTTCATCGAGAGCTTCAACGGCCGACTGCGCGATGAACTGCTCAACGAGACGCTGTTTACCTCGCTGGCTCAGGCACGCGTCGCCATCGCCCTGTGGCGCGCCGACTACAACACCGCGCGGCCGCACTCCCAAATCGCCTGGCAGACACCGGCCGAGTTCGCCACCACCTTCAATCCGCGACGGTCGCTCGCGCTGCGCTATGCCAAAGGCTCCGCGCCAGCGCCCGTCGCTTCACCCGCCCAGCAGGGCACAACCCACGCCGGAAACGAACTCAAAACTGGATAGAAACTGGGGGCAACGTCAGTCCCCCTCATTCAGCTAGGCCTCTATCAGTGCCGCTTCCCGGTGAGCGAAGACGCTTCTGTACCCGGCGGTTATCGTTTTTGTGCTGGGCCAACTTCGCCGGATCGCGTCTACTGCGATCACCACCACCACATTGTGACCGCCGTGGACCCTCGTCGAGCCCGTTCGGGGGGTCTTCACCTCGCTCAACGACGCGCCGCGTAAGCCTGGCTGGCGGCGGCCTCCCGGCCAGGCGCTATGCGCTCCAAGGCCGCCTTGGCTACGACCTTTCCGTCGGCTCGGTCTGGCCCATCCTCCCTTATGCCGTCTTCGCCGATGTATCCCCCGTCGCCCGATTGAGAACGACGACTTCTCGCCGAGCCCTTCAGCTCGCTACTCGCACAAACGCGTCGGCTCCAAAGGTTTGTCTGTCAGCACATCTTCAATGTGCCCGCGCCTGAAGCCCCAACATCTTCTGCGACCAAACCGCGTACCTGGCACCGCCGATCGGTTGCTGCGGCGGATTTTCGCTGTTCGCAGCTGAACAATGCCTATCAACCTTGTCATCGCACCTAGTCGCATGTAGCGGCCGTTTGAATTCTCATCGCTCGGCGCGATGTTTGGTCCGTCTGGCCAGAAGAGCGGAGCAAGCCATTGACACCCACGAAGTTGCTGATTGGGCAGATCGCTGTCGTATTCGCAATTGTCATTCTTGGCGTGTGGACTGCAACCCAATGGTGCGCCCACATGCTCTCCTATCAGCCGTCACTCGGCCCACCATGGTTTGTGACAGTCGGCTGGCCGATCTACCAGCCGTGGAAGCTGTTCGAATGGTGGTTCCAATTTGACGCCTATGCGCCTGAGGTCTTTGACAAGGCTGGCATACTTGCCGGAGCCAGTGGGTTCCTGGGCTGTGCCGCCGCGATAGCTGGGTCCCTCTGGCGCGCACGGCAGCGGGGGTTGGTCACCACCTATGGGTCCTCACGATGGGCCATGAAGCTGGAAATCGAGAAGGCGGGGCTGTTTCAGCCGGCCGGCGTTTTCCTTGGCGGACTGAATTATCGCTATCTGCGCCATGACGGACCGGAACACGTCATGGCCTTTGCGCCGACACGTTCGGGCAAGGGCGTCGGACTCGTTGTTCCAACCCTTCTTTCCTGGACCGGCTCGGCCGTCATTCACGACATCAAAGGCGAGAACTGGCAGCTGACCTCTGGCTGGAGGTCGAAGTTCTCGCACTGTCTCTTGTTCAATCCGACCGATCCGAGATCGGCGCGGTACAACCCGCTGCTGGAAGTGCGCAAAGGTCCAGATGAGGTCCGCGACGTTCAGAACATCGCCGACATTCTCGTCGATCCGGAAGGCGCGCTGGAACGGCGGAACCATTGGGAGAAGACCAGTCATTCACTTCTAGTTGGCGCCATCTTGCACGTGCTCTACGCCGAAGAGGAAAAGACACTCGCCCGTGTCGCCACCTTCCTGTCGGACCCGCAACGCTCATTCGCTGCGACACTGCAGCGGATGATGACCACCAACCACCTCGGCACGGTGGACAAGCCCCAGGTCCATCCGGTCGTAGCCTCGGCGGCTCGTGAGGTGCTGAACAAGTCAGAGAACGAGCGCTCAGGCGTTCTCTCGACCGCCATGTCGTTTCTCGGGCTCTATCGTGATCCAACGGTGGCCGCGGCAACATCGGCCTGCGACTGGCGCATTGCCGACCTTGTGGATGCCGAGCGACCGATGTCGCTGTATCTGGTCGTGCCGCCGTCGGATATCTCGCGCACTAAGCCCCTGGTGCGATTGGTGCTCAATCAAATCGGCCGGCGGCTGACCGAGCGCCTGGAGGGCGATCCAAAGAAGAGCCGCAAGCATCAGCTCCTGATGATGCTGGATGAATTTCCGGCGCTCGGTCGGCTCGACTTCTTCGAGACTGCGCTCGCCTTCATGGCAGGCTACGGCATCCGCGCTTATCTGATAGCGCAATCGTTGAACCAAATCTCCAAGGCCTATGGCGAGAACAACGCCATTCTCGACAATTGCCATGTGCGGATTGCCTTTTCCTCAAATGACGAGCGCACGGCCAAACGCATCTCGGACGCGCTCGGTACCGCGACGGAACTCAGATCGATGCGTAACTATGCCGGCCATCGGTTGGCGCCCTGGTTGTCCCACGTCATGGTAAGCCGCCAAGAGACCGCTCGCCCCCTGCTGACGCCGGGTGAGGTGATGCAGTTGCCGCAGGCTGACGAACTAATCCTGGTTTCGGGATTGCCGCCGATTCGCGCCAAGAAGTTGCGTTATTACCAGGATCCGAATTTCACGGAGCGAGTGCTGCCTTCGCCGGTGCTGCGCGACGGTGCCTACGCGGATCGGCCCACGTCGCGCCCGGACGATTGGAGCGGACAGGTGCGCGGCGTGGATCGGAGTCTTGCTGGCGACGACGACAGTGCCGGCGCGGCAATCGAAGACGGAGGTGTCCAGCAGCAGCGCCATCCGGGCCTGCCCGAAGAACGGACCCTCGTCGCCCAGGAGCCTGATCATGGCGATCTGTTCACGCCCGCAGACGATGACTGCGAGACGCTCGCCGACAAGCGCGTCATGGATCGGATTTCCACCGCAGCACGTGCGTACGGCCTCAATGAGGGAATGGGCGACGACAAGGACATCGTGCCCGGCTTCTGAACGGCGCGCCATACGCGGGCGCATCTCAGCGTAGATAACGGCCGTAAGCGATTTCGAGGATCTCGACGATGCTCGTTCCCGTCGCCGGTGCATCAGCGCCGGTCAGAGGGAACAAGCAGCATGAAGCCCCACCGCATTCGTCACCAGTTTTTGCTTGGACCCGAGTTGAGCGAGAAGCTGGAGAACCTCAGCCGCAATCCATCGACCACCAAATCGGCCATTGTGGCGCACGCGGTCGAGGCCTTTATCGAGCGGCGTGGGGAGAATGAACTCGACCACCGCTACGGCAAGAGGCTCGACCGTCTTTCCCGTGACCTCGGACATGTCAGGCGCGATGTCGAGATGATCCTGGAGAGCCTGGCGCTCTTCATCCGCTTTTCGATCACGCTTCATGCTCACACGCCGGTGCCGGACAAGGCGACGCAAGCGATTGCCCAGGAGCGCTTCGAGAAGTTCGTCGAACAAGTCGGCCGCCAAATCGCTTCCGGGAAACGGTCACTTGGCACCGACGATCGCAGGGGAGGGGAAGGATGAGTTCTCATCCGGAAGCCGACCATCGCCGCCGCGCCATGCTGCGCACCGCCATGGGTCCGGCGATCACCGAAGCCCTTGCCGATCCGACCGTCATCGAGGTGATGGTCAATCCCGACGGTGCGCTGCGGCTCGACCGGTTGGGTGAAGGCCGGGTCGACATCGGCGTGCACATGCATCCTTCTGAGGCCGAACGCATCATCCGCCTGGTCGCCTCCCACGTGCGCGCCGAGGCGCATGCGGACAATCCGATTGTCAGCGCCGAATTGCCATCGGGCGAGCGCTTCGAGGGTCTGCTGCCGCCTGTCGTGCTGGGGCCATGCTTCGCCATCCGAAAGCCTGCGGCGAAACTCTACACGTTGGCCGACTATGTCGCCGACCGGGTCATGCTGCCGCTGCAGGCCGATGCGCTGAAGAAGGCGGTCCGCGAGCGGCGCAACATCCTGGTCGCCGGCGGCACGTCGTCGGGCAAGACAACACTTGCCAATGCGCTGCTGGCACAAGCCGCCGATTGCGACGAGCGGGTGATCCTGATCGAGGACACGCGCGAACTGCAATGCGCGGCGAAGGATTGCGTTGCCTTGAGGACGAGGCGGGGGTCGGTCACGCTCGCCGATCTCGTGCGCTCGACCCTGCGGCTCAGACCCGACCGCATCATCGTGGGCGAAGTCAGGGGCGCGGAAGCCCTGGACATGCTGAAGGCATGGAACACCGGGCATCCCGGCGGCATCGCAACGGTTCACGCCAATTCGGCGCGCTCCGCTCTCTACCGTATCGAGCAGCTCGCCCAGGAAGCCGTCGTCACCGTTCCCCGCCGCCTCATCGCTGATGCGGTAGATCTGATCGTCTTCATCGCTGGGCGCGGATCCTCGCGCCGCATTGACGCGATCGCTGAGGTCACCGGTCTCGACAGCAGCGGTGATTACGCCGTTACCCCGCTCACGCTTCCGCAACTCCAGCAGTTTTGAAAGGTCACCTCATGCTCAAGAAGCTTCGCTTCCTTTCGTCCACCGCGCTCGCGTTTCTTCTCACCGTCCCGGCCCACGCAGCGGGCTCCGGCATGCCTTGGGAACAGCCGCTGCAGCAGATCCTTGAGTCGGTCCAGGGACCGGTCGCCAAGATCGTCGCGGTGATCATCATCATCACCACCGGCCTGACCCTTGCTTTCGGCGACACGGCAGGCGGTTTTCGCCGGCTGATCCAGATTGTCTTCGGCCTGTCGATCGCCTTCGCGGCATCGAGCTTCTTTCTCTCCTTCTTCTCCTTCGGCGGCGGGGCACTCGTCTGATGGCCACCGGAGAGCAGCATATCGAGGGTTTCGAAGTCCCCGTTCACAGGGCATTGACTGAGCCGATCCTGCTGGGCGGCGCGCCGCGAGCGGTGGCGATCCTCAACGGCACGGTGGCCGCGGCAATAGGCCTTGGCCTGCAGCAGTGGATCGCCGGACTGGCGCTCTGGATCGCCGGCCACACCCTCGCGGTCTTTGCCGCTCGCCGCGATCCGGACTTCGCCAGCGTGCTTGTCCGTCATCTTCGCCTGAAGGGGTGGCTTGCATGCTGAACCTTTCGGAGTATCGCGGCAAAGCCGATCGGCTTGCCGATCATCTGCCCTGGGCCGCTTTGGTCGCGCCCGGCATCGTGCTCAATAAAGACAGTAGCTTCCAGCGAACCTTCCGGTTCCGTGGCCCCGACCTTGAAAGCGCGACCGAAGCCGAGTTGGTCGGCATCTGCGCACGAGCTAACAATGCGCTACGAAGGTTGGGCTCCGGATGGGGGTTGTTTTTCGAGGCCGAGCGCGTTGAAGCGCTGGGCTATCCGAGCTCGGCTTTTCCCGATGCTGCCTCATGGCTGGTCGATGAGGAACGGCGCGCGGCCTTCGAGGGCAAGGTCGCGCACTTCGAGAGTCGCTATCATCTGACCTTGGTCTTCATGCCGGCGCCAGATGGCCAGGCGCGGGCGGAAAGCGCACTGGTCGACTCGCATCACTCGGGAGGGGCTAGAGACTGGCGCCAGGAGCTGGCGTGGTTTCGCGACGAGACCGACCGCGTCCTGGATTTGCTGTCCGGCTTCATGCCGGAAGTGCGCGCCCTCGATGATGCCGAGACGCTAACCTATCTGCACGGCACAATCTCGACCTACCGCCATCCGGTCGCCATGCCGGAAACGCCAATGTATCTCGACGGTGTTCTGGTTGACGCGCCGCTTACCGGCGGCCTGGAGCCGATGCTGGGTGAGCAGCATCTGTGCACCCTCACCGTTCTTGGTTTCCCGAACGTCACCCGGCCAGGGATCCTCGACGCGCTCAACCATCAGGATTTCGCCTACCGCTGGATGACGCGCTTCATCCCGCTCGACAAGCCGGAAGCCACAAAGACACTGACCCGGTTGCGCCGTCAGTGGTTTGCCAAGCGCAAATCGGTCGCAGCTATCCTGCGCGAGGTCGTGACCAACGAACCCGTCCCTCTCGTCGATAGTGACGCCGACAACAAGGCGCTCGATGCGGATGCCGCCCTTCAGGCATTGGGCGGCGATCACGTCGGCTTCGGCTATCTCACCACAACGGTGACGGTATGGGACCAGGACCGGCAGGCCGCCGCGGAAAAGCTCCGAGCGGTTGAGCGCATAGTCAATGGGCTCGGCTTCACCACGATCCGTGAAAGCATCAACGCGGTCGAGGCGTGGCTCGGCTCGTTGCCCGGTCATGTCTACGCTAACGTTCGCCAGCCGCTCGTTCACACGCTGAATCTTGCCCATGTCATGCCGCTGTCGTCGGCGTGGGCCGGTCCGGTGGACAACGAGCATCTCGCCAACGTGACTGGGACCGAATCCCCGCCGCTTCTCTTCGCAGAGACCAACGGGTCGACACCGTTTCGGCTTTCCACCCACGTCGGCGATGTCGGCCACATGCTGGTCGTTGGGCCGACCGGTGCCGGCAAGTCGGTTCTGCTCGCGCTAGTCGCTCTGCAGTTTCGACGCTATGCCGGGGCGCAGGTCTATGTCTTCGACAAGGGCAATTCGGCTCGTGCGGCAACACTGGCCATGGGCGGAGAACACCACGCGCTGGGCGCGGATGGTGCGCTTGCCTTCCAGCCACTGAGCAATATCGGCGACCAGACTACTCGCAGCTGGGCGGCGGAATGGATCGCCGGCCTCGTTGCCCATGAGAATGTCAGCGTTACGCCGGAGGTAAAGGAGGCGATCTGGTCGGCACTCATCAGCCTTGCGACTGCGCCGGTGCAGGAACGCACGCTGACGGGCCTGTCGGTTCTGCTTCAGTCCAATGGGCTCAAGGCCGCGTTGATGCCCTACACGCTCGACGGTCCCTTCGGCCGGCTGCTCGATGCCGATGAAGATCGGCTGGCTTTGTCGGATGTGCAGTGTTTCGAGACCGAAGAGCTGATGCACAGCCAAGGCGCTGTGCTCCCGGTGCTCACCTATCTGTTCCATCGTCTCGAGGAGCGGTTCGACGGACGGCCGACGCTGCTGATGCTCGACGAGGCGTGGGTCTATCTCGACAACCCTCTCTTTGCCGCCCGCATCCGCGAATGGCTGAAGGTGCTGCGAAAGAAGAACGTCTCCGTCATTTTCGCCACGCAGTCACTTGCAGACATCGCTGCCTCGTCGATCGCGCCGGCAATCATCGAGAGCTGCCCACAGCGCATTTTTCTTCCCAATGACCGTGCCGTGGAACCGCAGGTGCGGGCAGCCTATGAGTGCTTCGGCCTGAACGAGCGGCAAATCGAATTGGTCGCCCGTGCCACACCGAAGCGCCAGTATTATCTGCAGTCGCGCCGCGGCAACCGCCTCTTCGAGCTCGGGCTCGGCCCGATCGCTCTTGCGCTCTGCGGCGCCTCTGATCCGGCCACGCAGACCCTGATCGACAAGGTGCTGTCAGAGCACGGACAGGAGGGCTTTGCCGCCCGGTTTCTGATTGCGCGCGGCCTCGATTGGGCTGCCGAGCTTCTCCAGCAATTCCCTCAACCAGACAAGGAGCAATCGTCATGATGCGGCGCCGCCTTCTCACCAGCCTGATCACCGTTTCCCTGATCGCAAAACCAATGGCCGACTACGTCCAGCCGGCCCACTCCCTGATCGTGTTCGATCCGTCGAATTATGCGCAGAACGTGCTGACAGCGGCACGTTCCCTGGAGCAGATAAACAACCAGATCCAGTCGCTTCAGAACCAGGCGACGATGCTGCAGAACATGGCGCGGCACCTTCAGCGCCTGGATTTTTCTTCCGTGGGCCAGCTCACAGGTTCGCTCCAACGGATCGACGGCCTGATGACCCAGGCCAGCGGCCTGAGCTTCGATCTCGACAAGCTTCAGAACCAGTGGCGTGTGCAATATCCGGAAAGCTACGACGCCACAATCGAGGTCAGCGATGTGGCGAGCGCCGCGCGCGAGCGCTGGCAAAACGCCATGCAGGCGTTCCGCCAAACCATGAGCGCGCAGTCGCAGATCGTGGAGAACGTGCGGGCCGACGGCGACCTGCTCACCGATCTCGTCAACCGCAGTCAGGGCGCGGCAGGTGCCCTTGAGGCAAGCCAGGCCACCAATCAGCTGATCGCGCTTTCGACCAAGCAGCAGATGCAGATCCAGACGCTGCTCGCGACCCAGTTCCGTGCTGAAGCCGAAGATGCTGCCCGCAAGGCGCAGTCCGAGGAAGCCGCCCGCGAGACGACGAAGCGTTTCCTGGGCACCGGTACGGCCTATCCCGGCAACTGATCAGCAGTTCTTCAAGACAACGAGGAAGACGGCGACATGAATGACCTCGGCGTCATCGATCGCTTTATGCAGACCTTCATCCGCTATATCGACAGCGGGTTCGGTCTGCTTTCGGGCGACGTCGCCTTTCTCACCACCATCCTGATCGGCATCGATATCACGCTGGCGGGCCTGGTCTGGGCGTTCGGCGGCGAACCCAATATTCTCGGTCGGCTCGTTCGAAAGGTGCTCTATGTCGGCGCCTTCGCGTTCATCCTGAACAATTTCCGAAGCCTTGCCGACATTATCTACCGCTCCTTTGCCGGGCTCGGCATCAACGCTTCGTCCGGCAATTTGTCCGCCGACAGTCTCCTGCGGCCAGGCCGCATTGCCGCGGCCGGCTTCGAGGGCGCCTGGCCGCTGCTCAATCAAGCGAGCCAGCTAGTCGGCTTCCCCGAGATCTTTGGCAACGCCCTGACCATCTTCGTGCTGCTTCTCGCCTGGTTCCTGGTTCTCATCGCCTTCTTCATCCTTTCCATCCAGCTTTTCATCACCATCCTGGAGTTCAAACTCACCACATTGGCCGGCTTTGTTCTGGTGCCCTTCGCGCTCTGGAACCGCTCGGCGTTTCTGGCCGAGCGCGTGCTCGGCAATGTGATCTCGTCGGGCATTAAGGTGATGGTGCTTGCCGTCATCGTCGGCATCGGCTCCACGCTCTTCGGCGAGTTCGCTTCCGCCCTGCAAGGCAAGGAGCCGGACTTGGCCGCGGCCATGTCACAGGTACTAGGCGCGTTGGCGCTGCTTGGGCTCGGCATTTTCGGACCGGGAATTGCCTCGGGTCTTGTTTCCGGCGCGCCGCAGCTTGGCGCGGGAGCTGCACTCGGAACCACCGCGGCGGCCGCCGGATCAACGCTCGTTGCCGGAGGTGCGGCGCTTGCCGGCGCGCGCATGGCAACCGGCGGCGGTCTCGCCGCCGTTCGAGCCGGCACGGCCATGGGATCGGCTGCTTCCACAGCTTGGCAGATGAGGCGTGCAACATCGCACGAGTCCGGCCTCTCCGGCGTAGCTGCTGGACTGCAGGGCGTTGCCGGCGCAGCTGGCGGCGCCGCGATGCGGGGAATGCGATCTGCTACAGAACCATTCCGGCGCAGCGCCGATGCCGGCCGCGATGCCGCCTGGACCGCGACGGGCGGCACGCCGACCGCATCAATGACCGGAAACCCTGCCGCGTCAGGTGCCAATGCCGCGCCGGCGTGGGCGAGGCGCTTGCGTTCCCAACAGACCGCGCGCGCCCATCGCCACGCCGCCACGCAGGCCGTCCGCGATGGCGATCGGGGTGGAAGCGGGGCCAACCCCTCTCTCAACGACAAGGAAGACTAGATGCTCTTCAAGCGACCTGTTCAGCGTTACGGGAAGACGCCCCACCCCGTCACACCATACCAGAAGGCCGCCCAACTTTGGGACGAGCGCATCGGCACTGCGCGCGTGCAGGCAAGGAACTGGCGCCTGATGGCCTTTGGCTGCCTCGCTCTGGCCATCGGGCTCTCTGGTGGACTCTTGTGGCAGTCGATGCAGGGCCGCGTCGTGCCTTATGTTGTCGAGGTCGACCGCTTCGGTGAAACACGGGCTGTCGCGCCGGCAATCCAAACCTACGAGCCCGACGATGGCCAGATTGCCTGGCATCTCGGCCATTTCATCCAGAATGTCCGCTCCGTCTCCACCGATGCGGTGCTGGTGCGGCAGAATTGGCTCTCGGCCTACGACTTCGCCACCGACCGTGCAGCCCTCTTTCTCAATGAGTACGCTAAGGCCAATGACCCGTTCGGCAAGATCGGCACGCGCAGCGTCTCGGTGCAGGTGACGAGCGTGGTACGAGCGTCCGACAACTCCTTTCAAGTCAAATGGACCGAGCAGGTCTTTGAGCGCGGCAGCCTCGCCAGCACAACGCGTTGGACCGGGATCCTCACCATTGTGATCCGGCCGCCGAACAATACCGATCAGCTGCGCAAAAACCCGCTCGGCGTCTTCATCAATGCCATCGACTGGTCGCGCGAGCTGGACAGCGCCGCGCCGACAACCGTTTCCCCGAAGGAGCCCGCCAATGACAAATAGAGCCCCATCGCTCCGCACCGTCCTGATCCTGTCGGCGTCGACCGCGGTACTTTCGGCCTGTGCCTCGAAGCCGGTGCCGCCACCGCAGATTTCCTATGACCATGCTGACTTCAAGCCGGCCGCGATTGAGAAGGCGCCGGAGAAGCCCGTCAAGGTCGTGGAAGTGCCGAAACCGCTGCCGCTGCCCGGCCAGTTGCAGCCCGAGCCGGGCAAGGCTGCTGAAGACAAGCGCTCGCCTGAAGAACGTGTCGCCGATGCCAACAAGGCGGCGACGCAGCAACCCACCAAATATGGCTATGTGAATGCGGTGCAGGTTTACCCTTTTGCCGAAGGCGCGCTCTACCAGCTCTATGCCGCACCGGAGCGCGTCAGCGATATCGCTCTGCAGTCAGGCGAGAAACTCCAATCCGTGTCGGCCGGCGATACAGTGCGCTGGGTAATTGGCGACACCGTCAGTGGCTCCGGCGATGACCAGCGCACCCATGTGCTGGTGAAGCCCTTCGCGCCAGGACTTGCCACCAATCTGGTGATCACCACGGACCGGCGAAGCTATCACCTGCAGCTTCAAAGCACGGATAAGACCGCCATGGCGGCCATCTCCTGGACTTACAGCGAGGACCAGATCATCGCGCTACGCCGGCGCAATGCGCAGGCCGACGCCGCTATGCCAGTGGCGTCGAATGTGGCTCTCGAAAATATTCGTTTCCGCTATTCGATTACCGGCGACATGCCGCCCTGGAGGCCGACGCGCGCGTTCGATGATGGCAGCAAGGTCTACATCGAGTTCCCGCGCCGCATCGATCAGGGCGAGGCCCCGCCGCTCTTCATCGTCGGAGCTGACGGGGACAACCAGCTCGTCAACTACCGCATACGGGGCAACTATTACATCGTCGATCGCCTCTTCGCCGCGGCCGAACTGCGCCTCGGCGCCAAGCAGCAGCAGGTGGTGCGCATCACGAGGACCGACGGCAGGCAAGCGCCGAGGCGGATATTGCTCTTTTCGCGTCCCAGCAGGTGAGGGACGGCCCATGACGGATACTTCCCGCTCCGATGCTCCACCGAAACTCGATCCAGAACAGCTGCAGCTGCGGGCCTCGCCTCGCCGCGCTGTGCGCTTCAAGCGCGGCATTATTGTCGCCATTGCAGCTGTTGGTTCCGGCACCGTTCTAGGCGTCGCCATGATGGCGCTGCAGGGACCGGCGCTGCGCATCAAAGAGCAGGCTGACGAGCTTTACAACACTGAGCGGAAGCCAACCGCGGAGGCAATTGAAAGGCTGCCTAAGGACTATTCCGGGATCAAGCCCAAGCCTCCGGTGCTTGGACCACCGCTGCCCGGCGACCTCGGCCGCCCCATCCTTGAGCACCAACGCCAGCTGGGCATCGCGCCGAGCCAGGAGGTTTCGGCGGAGGAGCAGCGCCTTGCACAGCAGGCGGTCGAGGCGCGCGAATCGCAAGTCTTCTTCCGGATCGAAAATCGACCCCGGCAAGCGGATGCCGCCGGCAACGGACAGGGCGGGCGTCCACCCTTTGAGGCAACGGCTCCACAATCCGATGCCGCACGCGATTCAGCTTCGGTAGCACCGGCCGAGGGCGACCCAAACAATCAACAGCGCAAGCTCGATTTTGTCAGCCAGCGGAACACAAGTGGGATCTACAATCTGCATGCACTGCAGACGCCGGCTTCGCCGTATCAGCTGATGGCCGGCAGCGTCATCGCAGCGAGCCTAATCACTGGCATCAATTCCGACTTGCCCGGCCTCGTCGTCGCACAGGTCACCGAGAATGTGCACGACACAGTCACCGGCAGCACCTTGCTCATTCCGCAAGGCTCTCGCCTGATTGGCACCTATGACAGCGTTGTTGCCTTTGGACAAAGGCGCGCGCTGCTGGTCTGGCAACGGATACTGCTGACCGACGGCTCTTCGATCGAAATCGACAATCTGCCGGCGACGGACACCGCCGGCTATGCCGGGCTTGAGGACAAGGTGGATTTCCACACCTGGCAGCTGATGAAAGGCGTTGCGCTGGCCACGTTGCTGGGGGTCGGCACGGAGCTGAGCCTCGGGCAAGACGAAAGCGACCTGGTCAAAGCAATCCGCGAATCCGCTCAGCAGAACGTTAGTCAAGCTGGCCAGCGCATCACCGAGAAGAACCTCAATATTCAGCCCACGATCACCGTCCGTCCTGGTTGGCCACTGCGCGTCATCGTGCACAAGGATCTTGTGCTACGGCCGTACCCGAATTGACTGGAGTCATCATGACCAATCTGAAACTCGGCAAACTTCCGGATCGGACACCTTCGAAGATCACCATAAGCGTAAGTGCAGACCTGAACCAAGCACTGAAGGACTATGCGGCCCTTTATCGTCAGACCTATGGCGAGTCCGAATCGGTAGCGGAACTGATCCCGTTCATGCTGGCGGAGTTCCTGGAGAGCGATCGAGCGTTTGCCAAGGCCAGAAAGGAAGGGCTCCCTGTCGTCGACAAGTCAGAGAAATCGCGGCGGCAGGCAATTTCAGGGTCCGAATAAGTGACAGCGACCAGTGAGTCCGAGGGGGCACCTTTCTAGGCGGGCGAATGCATTGAAGCAACTTGCCGGCGGCAAGCCGAAAAATAGGGCACAATAGACGAGCTGATCTGCCCCGAACCAATGCCGGCTCTGCGCCCGAAGTCGGTCGTTTCGGCGATATCCGAATTAGCCTGAAACCGTACATTCCTCGACCGCCTTGGTCGTAGCGAAGAAGTGCCGGCGCAGTCTTCTGCCGGTGCCCCCTCAAGGCGGTCTGCGGACGTTGGAGAGAAACACTCTCGAACAAAACCGCCGGACGATCCATCCGGCGGCCGTATTTTCGTTTTTCACCTTTAAACTCGAAATGTCCGCACACGGCGCGTGGCCGAACTATCGCTTTTCGACGGATCCCTTGCGGGCAGCTTCGTCGACAACGTCAGCGACGACCTTTGGCTGAGTCATAAAGACCGCATGGCTTGCCGCGACCTCCGTGATAGTCGCCCCGATGCGCTTCGCCATCGGTTGCAACATACGCTGATCGAAGGCCTTGTCGTCGGTTGCAATCACTGCCCAGCTCGGCTTGCTCCGCCAGGCGGCATGCTCGAAATTGGTCGCGAAGGCGGACATGTTTATCGGCACCTGAGAGCCCCGCATGAAAGCGGCATCCGCGTCCGTCGTGTCGCTGGCGAAGCCAATCTTGCACCTGTCGGGAGAAACGAAGCCGAAGCCGTCCGCGTTAGTTTCGATGACAAATTCAGGCGGGGTCTGGTAACCCTCGTACTGCTTCGCAGTCGTCTCTCCGGCATCTGGCGACAACGCCGATGCGTAGACCAGGCCTTTCACGTTTGAATGGGTACCTGCTTCCGTTATCACGGTGCCGCCCCAGGAATGTCCCACAAGGACCGCAGGTCCATCCTGACGGTCAAGAATGCGTTTGGTTGCGGCAACGTCGTCGGCAAGCGAGGTAAGCGGGTTCTGGACGATGGACACACGCGGGCGGTCTGTTCTTCATAGACGCCGCGCGCCGCCTTCCGACGAACTCTGCATCTATTACCCGGGACGACGCAATCCATCCGCGGCGCACAGAGCATTCGTTGAGCTAGCACGGGAACTCGGCTCAAAAGGCCGAAACACGGCTGTATAAGCGCCATTCCGCTTTGCGCCGCGATCCGGCCGTTGAGCGGACCTCGCCGAATCGCAAAAGCGGCCATTCGCCCCTTGGTCGAACCGCAAATTTCGCGTCGTAGCGGATAAACGAATTATCGACGTGAGGCCGCGAAACCGGCCCTGTAGATTGATAAAGCTGAGGCGGCGCTGCGGAAGGAAGTTAGGTGGCATCCCCCCGAATATGAGGGCGACCATTTCATCAATCAATACTCAACGCCCGATTGCCTCTCCAAAGGTGGTTGGGTCAGGCCTTCGTCAGGTGTTTGCCGCACCCGGCGGAGGCCGCTTCTCGTCCATGCCGCATTGTGAAGGACCGCAACCGATCGGCATCTTGGGTGGATAACAAGGCGCCAGGCGCCGGTATGGTTCGCCGTGCGTCGCAAGCCGCCTAGTATGGAGCGGCACACCGATGTCTTGCATCTAACGAATGCGCTATTGGTATCCTATTGCGATTCGGGAAACAGAGCGATTAGCTCATGCCTATACATGGAAAATCGATATACTTGCACCTCTTTGACCGGGAATTGGCAGAGTCTGTCCGAAATGAGGTGTCGGAAACAAATGCGCAGGTCGCGCTTAAGCTGCTGACCTTGTTCACGGGTTCCGCTCTTAACTGCAGCGCATCAATTATGTTTGAAAGTCCCGCTGTCAATAAATCGGACTCCCTGAAGCGCTTTACTCAGCTCCTTGTAAGTACGAGCCATATTTCAGTTTTGAGTAGCCATCCGACGATGGCTGAATTCTTCGAATCTAGGTCAACCCTATACTCACATGACCGCGCTCGATATCCTATGTATTTTGGAAGGCAGATTTTGATTCCAGATTCTGTCTCCATTATTCCCAAGTCCACAAGCGCAACACTCACGTTGGCTCGGCAGCTTGGTGCTTGGGGAGCAGACCAAGGATCGGGGGAAGATCGAGAACGTGACGCCAAGAGGGTGGTGCTTGCAAGCTTGCAACAGCGTGAAGATCGCGCGGTTACCGCCGCCTTGTTCTCAGCTGCAGCTAGTACGTCAAGTCATCCAGAAACTGCAATTGGCTTGATCCGTAGACAAATATCCGTCGAATACACTCGGCATTTTATGAGTTCTTTGAACTCCGATATTTGCACAGGTATACCAGAGATCGGGTTCTTTGATATATGTTCATCGCGGTATCCTGCTTTCGATATTCCTATACTTATCGAAATCGCTAAGGCAATCGGACTTAGTCAAATTATCAGTGCGGATTGGGGTAGTCTTCGCGACTTCTGGGAAGAGTACTTGAACTCAACTAAGCCTCATGAAGGAATCATCCATTTTCAATCCAAGATTGAGTTGCTAGGCTCGACTTTGAGTAACATGTTCCAAGGAGGCGAGTCCATCAGCCGGTCCTCGTTTCGTTTGTGGGTGATCCAGGCCTTGCGCAGAGTAGGTTCCCAATTCTCCTATAGAGAAATTAGTATAAGAGTAGACCAATTTTCGATCGCGGCTTCACGAATAGATAATATAATAGGAAATCTATCAAACAATGGTGATTTTTTACGCGCTAAGGAAGTTGTTAAATCAAGTTTGGAGCGGGCTTTGAAATACGACTATCTAATCGTTGTTGCGACCGAAATTGAGAGAATAAGCGTATTTGAAAAGACGCAAGAGATGGGCAACGTCATCACTCCTCATACCGGCGGCGGCCGCGCATATTTTGACCTTGGGTTTATACATGGGTGCAGGGTGGCTCTCGTTAAAGTAGCAATGGGTGCGGCTACAGTTGGCGGCTCCATTTCTACTACAATGCGCATCCTACCGCATCTCAATCCGCGTTTCGTGATCATGGTCGGAATCGCTTTTGGCGTTGATGAAGCCAAACAATCTATAGGAACAGTTCTGATCAGCCGAAAAGTGCTTGGGTATGAACAGCAGCGCGTTGGTACGGCCGAAGATGGCGTTACGAGACTCAACGTTCAAAGAGGCTCGATAACTGACGCAAGTCCCGAACTCGTCAGTCTTCTTGAAGCGGCAACGGGCGTATGGAACGAGGCGCCCGTTGAAATCGGTCTGATGTTGAGTGGTGAGAAGCTCGTCGACAATGTCGATTTCCGAGAAGATCTGAAATCGATTGCGGATGGAGAAGCTATTGGCGGTGAGATGGAAGGAGTAGGACTTGTGGTGGCTACAGCTGAAAAGCCCACACATTGGGTGATTGTGAAGGCGATCTGTGATTGGGCGGATGGTAAGAAATCCGAGCAAAAAAAGGAGCGTCAGTCTTTCGCTGCTAAGAATGCGGTCTCCCTCGTCTTTCGGGCGCTGCAGATCGTCCCGGACCATGAGGGGAAATGAGTGTCCACGGTGCATTGCGATTTCCTGGTTATCGGCGGAGGTCTTGGGGGCCTAACCGCCGCCTATGTCCTCGCTACCGCAGGGCATACCGTAGTGCTGATTGACCGCAGTCTGCCCGAGGCAAACAGGTCGCTAGGCGGATTTACCCGGTTTTCTGGTGCAAAGTTCTCGCTTCTCCCTGCGGGACAAGGGCTCGCGCCGGTCGCAGGCGGTGTGGAAAAGCTACATGATGCAATTCATGAGGTCTTAGATTTCTGTGAGCTGGGTGATCACCCAGCTGTTGGTTCGCGGGATCTCCTAGACGATCAGCCGATCGGTACAGAGGCGAACATTCGGGCCTACCAGTCCATTGTCCTGACACCGCAGCAAGTCGAACGCCTGGTGGAACGCATTTCGATCAAAGTTGGCGATTTGGTTCGCGTAATTGATGCTGAGATAGATGATTTACGGCGGGGCTCGTCGCATTGGGTGGCCTTCGTGGGTGGCGAGGAAATTGTGAAGGGTAGGGTCGCTGTCTTTTGCGGCGGCAGGATGGGCGGGACGTTGTTGAGGCGTGCGGGTGCGACACCGCAGGAAGGAAAAGGAATTGATTTAGGCGTTCGCTTAGAGTTCGTAGAACGAGAAAGTGTACGCCCACTGCGGGATCGGGGCCCAGACGCGAAGATCCTCATTGGGCCAACCAGAACGTTCTGTCTCAACTATCCAGGGACGATCTTCAGATATGCCTTTCGCGATATCACCATACCTGGCGGGATCGTGGCGGATCCGTCAGAGCGCAATGCCAATTTCGGCGTCCTCACAAGGGTTCAAGGGAAGGATGAGCGACTGGATCGCGTCCTACAATGCCTTCGTTCAATGCCGCCTACGGATTACGAAACAGCGCACCTTCTAACAGGGGCTCCCTTCCAAGAAAAAATGGCTATTCTAGAATCAGCATACGGTCATGAGGTCGTTGGCCATCTTAACAAATTTGCTGAAACACTGGGGGAGCTGGGTCTTGTTGATTGGACTTCGGAGCATCGAGTTCACTTCCCGCTCCTGGACTGGCACTGGGACACTTTCGCAGTCGGGCATTCCCATCGGACCAGCCAGCCAAACCTCTTCGTTGCGGGTGACGCGGCGGGACATGCACGCGGTCTTCTGCAGGCAGGCGTTTCAGGGTGGCTTGCAGCGCGTGAGGCTCTAGCAGATGCAAGCGTTTAGGTGTTTCGATCCGCTATATGGACGCATGGTCCTCACGTCGCGTGAGGCTGAGCTCATGCGCGCTCCAGAAGTGCAGAGGCTTCGGAGCATAAGGATGTGCAACATCAACTCCCTTCTTATGTCTGGAGCTTCAGAAATCTCCCGCTTCGAGCACAGTCTTGGTGTTATGCGACTCGCCAGAGAATGGTCGCTGTACAGCAATGCCGATGAGGAGGCCTCTACTGTTATCTCGGCCGCAGCGATACTTCATGATGTAAAGACAGGGCCGTTCGGGCACTCACTTGAATACATACTAAACGATACGCCCGAGCTAGCGGATTTAGATCACCAGCGTATGAACCAAGGCCTAGAGGAGGCTTTCTTCCAGAGGACCCGGGCTAACGTCTCTTACATGGGCGCTCAGTTCGCTGCCCCCTCGATAATGGGTGAGCATTGGCCTCAGGTCACGCAGACAATTGCAGGAGGCGGACGGCTAGGACCACTGATAAGTGGGACGATGGATCTCGACAACATCGATAACGTTGTGAGGCTGGCGTATCACGTTGGGTTGGCCGGTCATGACGATGCTAATGTGGCACTCGCACTTGCAAGAGATGTTCGTGTGAAGGCGGGCAAACTGTCTATATCCAGTAATACCATTCCCCTCGTTGAGCGATGGCAATTTCTGCGTCATCAACTGTATCGATATCTTTTGCACGATTGGGCTGAATTCTCGGCAAAAGGGATGCTAACGAAAGCCATAGAGCTAGCGACCGCAGCGCAAATAGTTGGCACTGACAGCTGGATACTTACCGATGATGGTCTAATTAATCGCTTAATCTCAATGTCTGTCGGCGCAAACCAAGACATTGGCGCAATAATCAAGAGGATAATGCTGGCTGATCTGTACCATCCAATTTCTTTACTAAAAAGTCGCAATATTGAGGGATACGCAGAACTTTCAAAGCCGATTGTTAAGCGGTCTCTTGAGGCCAGGATGTCGAAGGTCTTGGGATCTCCCTGTATATTCCACGTCATACTAGATCGATCAAAGACTGACAGAAGGGTTGAGTTATACGTTCGCGACCTTGCGGAAGATGTCGCAATAGGGGAGGATTCAAGCGAAATTCTGATGGGTCTATTCTCGTCGCGGGCACCTTCCGATCGAATAGCAGCGCGTGCACTGGTGGAGTTGCGTCTCGTACTGCCGGAATATCTGAAAGATGTCCAATTATTGTCTGATCCATTAGAAGACCCATTTCAGGCGGTCTCTGATCAGCTAAAGTTGATATGATGGAAGCCGACGTTCACAGACAGCTGTCGTTGGTAGACTGGGACTTTATCGAACGCGGTCCGTTAGACATCTCAGCGATCCATTGGTATCCGGGTAGCTTCGCGCCTGGACTTCCCGGTGTATTGGTCGACCTTCTATCTATACCTAACGATACGGTATTTGATCCGTTTTGCGGTATTGGGTCGACTGCAGTGGCTGCCATGCTTCGCGGCCGCAATTCCGTTTCCTGTGATATCAGCCCCGTAGGTGTGATGTCGGGGTTGGCCACAGTCGGGCTGCTAGCGCTACTGTTGCACAACCGGTACCTGTTTGAAGATGTGTTCGATAGCCTACGCGAGGTTGTGGGTGAAGTTCAGAGCAAAAATGCGTTTATCAGAAATCCAGCTGGGCGAGGATCATTGGTGGACGAACATGTCGACCATCTTGGCGGGGAATCGGTAAATAACGTGCTGCCGTTCCTGTTTCGGCAGGCAGCGACTGAGAACCTTCGTAGCTGGTACCATCCAAAGACATTGTTGGAGTTGCAGAGGCTCATTGATCTTCTTGAGAGTTCAAAAATTCCGCGGTTCGGAAAGGTCGTGGGGTTCACAATGTTGTCGGCCATAGCTCGAAGCACGTCTTCAGAGACGCGCAGCTGGGGCCACGTCGCAGACAACGTTCGGCCGCGCGAGTTTGTGTATAAGGACGTAGTACGTGCGGCTACTGCGTGGCTGCAGCGGACCAGACGACAACTATCTGCCGTTCGCGGGTCGATTCCCGGAAGCCCACAAAGTCAGCGATTCGAGTTTTCAGTTATTGACTGGACTGCGCAACGAAAGCTGGAACCGCATTTACATGAAGCTGCGCTCCTGTTGACTTCTCCACCCTATGGAGGGGCGATTGACTATGGCTTAGCGCAACGCCTTACGATGTATTTTATGGGAATGTCAGATGATGAACTCGCCGCGATGGTCAGTGCCGAGATAGGCGCGCGAAGAAAGAGATTTCGGCCGGGCCATATCAACCTTTGGGCGGAGCAGCTTGTAGAGGTAGCGGGACTACAGCTTGAGTCCATGGCACCTGCCAGCTACACAGCATACGTCTTGCCGCACAAAGACCACGGCCGGGATGTGGGTGAGCTGATGCTAAAGAAGGCACTTGGCGAACACGGGTGGGAGCTGTGCTTCTCTGCTGATCGATCAGTGCGCCAGTCTCGAACGCGACAATCTTGGACCTCGATAAAGAAGGAGACGATCTTGGTCTTCAGACAAGGGAAGTGAATTATGCTCTACGTGGTCACCGGAGTCCGCGGAGCCGGGAAAACGACGCTGATAGATGCAATCCGGAAGAGCGACCGGGGTCTGGTCCTGCAGCCTTCAACAACTCGACCACCGCGCTTCGTGGGAGAAGCGGAGTATGAGTTCGTCACGTCCTGGTCTCTGGAGCGCTACGCTTGGTCAATAACGGTTGGTGAGCACGACTACGGTATGCGGCTCAGCGAGATCGATAGATCAGAAACGGCGCCCGCATTCACCGTCTTCGAGCCGATCGCCATCCAGACCTTCTATGATTTCCGGGAACGCTCTGGTATCAGCGCGCGCACGATTGGCTTGGATACGATATCCGATCTTGCGGAGCAGCATTCAAGGGTCAGTGCGGACGCATCTCGTATGATGACGCCTGAGCAGTTTTCCACGGCAGTTACGAGGGTCCGAGCAGCAGATATCGTAATTGATGGTGATCGGCAGGCGGTCATGGAAGCAATCATGACAATCCTGACCGATCGGTAGCGTCCGGCTATCTCCAGATCGTTCGCAGATCTGTCCGCGGTTCATTTTAAAGATGTGACCCGATAACCTGTGGCATCCGTCGCGCAAGTCAGAAGCCACATTGAGGCGGTGCGCTCAACGCTTGCTCGCCTATGTACGGCTAGCGCCGAAGGACTTACACCAGAGGACCATATCCGCATATCCTCAATTGCCTGCCATATGCGATCGCACGATCGCACTTTCTCCCGCCGCCGCACTGAGCCAGCGTTCCTTTCTTGAGACGCTGTTCCCGGGGCGCGCGTCTTAGCGCTGCTTTCGCTCGTCGAAGGTCCGAAGTTGAAGATCCGAGACTGCAAGCTGCCAGTCCGCTGTCGGCCCAATTTTTGACATTCAGTCAGACGGTCCCGCAATGCGCCGACGACAATTCTTTCTCTGAGATACCTCAGTTGGCTCCACTTTGCATTCTGCTAGAGCTTCGTCGAAGAACATTCCTGCCGCTAACCCAAAGGTTGTCGTGGAATTTTGCTAGCCACTTTCTTTGGCGCAGCTTGGCTTCAATCGCTCCTTGAGGATAGGTGCTTTGCTTCAACTTTAGTTGGCGACGCTCTTGATGCCAGATGCGACCGCTGCGTTATCAGCGGATTGGGTTATGCTGTTGAAAAGGACACACGCACTTTCTTTTTTGCGGAAATTGAACCCTAAGCAGGATTTGTCGTTTGCACATTGCAGTATGCAGTCGGGATATCGGAGCGAAGAGGTCCAATAAGCATTGCCAGAAATTTCCGTTTTTGTGGCGAACACCAAATTCGAGTAGCGCAAATTGCTCTCGACCACTTTTTTTGCGGCCATGATCGACTCTTCGCTTTTGACCAGTAGCGATGCGTCCCCTTTCATGAAACAAGCTCGAAATTTTGTGTTATAAGTAACCGCTAGACACCTGAAGTCGGTATTGCAGGCGGTTTGACACTGCTCAGAACTCACGTTCCGAGTTGGCATATCCGGCAGGTCGTTTCCGATCGCGTCCCACCCTGACACGACAACAAATCCACTATCTGGATCGACCTCTGCCGCAGGAGTTTCTGCGGGAACCGTTGCGGCCTGCTCTCGTGACGGGTCAGGAATGATCTCTGAAGACGCAAATGTGCGACCATCCAGCCACGCGCATCTTGTTGCAAGATCGACGGCGGATGAATCATTAAGGCCGACCAACTGAAGCGTCTGAGTAGCAGCGCCAGGCCCGGCTGGTGGTGCGGTTGGGGCAGAACGAGCTGCCAATGATACATTTACGTCTACGCCGTTCACACTTCGCCGAGAGTAACACCACGCTCGGTCCCAGGTCTCGTCGTTCTCATCCTTGAAGTGGTGACCTGTGATTAACTCCCAAGTGGTGCCTTGGAACTTGACGTTCTTGGTGGCGAACTTGTTGAAGTCGACGGTCACCACGTCAGGCCTGGTAGGGACGTCAGCCTGGGGCGCCTGCTCCTGAGCTGGCTTTGGAGTTGGAACAGGAATAGGCGGCTCGTCTTTTGGGGAGGTGAGATCGCTTGGCTGCTCTATGGTCGGCAAAGCCGCCGGCTCTGGCAAGGTTTTGTCCCATAGACCAAGATTGATGCCTAGCCCAATCCCGACCGCCGCCACTGCAATGGCTCCGCCAGTCGCCATTCGGCGAAAGGCGGTCGCTCGGGCTGTCTTCTCTTGGGCCGCGGCTTGAGCCTGCAAGGTTGGAATCGCTGACCTTTTGACGGCGAGATCGACGGCTTGCTCAAGCAGGGTGGTGTTATGCCGGACGAGCACTTTTGCGATCCTTCATTGATACCGTCACGAGGTCTGAGACCTCAGGCGGCAAATCCTGGTCGAGGGCCTTGCGAAGGACTTCGGGATCATCGGTGAAGAGCGGAACATAGAGGATCTCTTTGACCACCTTTTCCACAGGCACCTCAACCCGCTTCTCAACCTCTTTTTCGACCACAACTTCGACTGGTACCTTAATCGTTCGAATTCGGCGCCAACGCCAACTCAGAAGCATTCTGCGGAGCAGCCTGGAAGTCTTGCTCTCTGAATTGTCCTCTTCTCGGGCGGCAATGCGCTGGAGCGCTAGAGCGACCATTGCCGTAATTGGTCCCGCGAGCGCGGCGATGAGCGCGAGCGAGCCGAACCAAATCACAGAGATTATTCCGGCCTGTGCCTCAGTCACCAGTTCAGGTTTGCTGCCGTACCACCGTGAGGCAATACGGCGGACCTGATCTGTCCGCGCCATTGGGATCCGCTCCTTGGCAAACGCGCTGAGGGCTTTGGCAATCTGGTCCTGTCTGACCTGGTTTTGCGCTGAGGTGTTTGCCTTGTTGGCTTCTGCCGCCTGGGCATCTGCGAGCCGTTTGCCCGCTTCATCCAATCGACGCTGCCAAGCCGCGGCATCACTATCGCGCGTTTGCTCCAGAGACAAACGCCTATCGACAAGCTTCTGCCTCTGGTCAGTAGTCATAGGAGGGCTATTTGCCCGCAAACGATCGAAATTTTCACGCAGCGCAGCAATCTCTTGATCGAGCGGCTCAATCCGAGTGTCGAACTTGGTGATAATTTTCGTGCGGGGGTTGGCAAGTTTAGCCACTTCCCATTCTAGCCTGCGTGCCGAGTCGCTGTCGCCTGAATCGCGCGCCATCTTGATACGTTCAACAAAGCTGTCGCGTTGGCGCTCAAACTGATCGACAGCGTCTTTAACTTCGCGATCACGCTGTTGAATCAGCGCCGATCGAACAGCATTTTTCTCATCCACTTGATCGCGAACACGCGAGGCCTCTGGAGTAAGGGCTGTCGTTCCCTCCAATTCCGCATTGGCCTCGGCAATTTGCGACTGAGAGGTCGCACGCGATTTTTCTGCAAGAGAGGTCAGCTGCTCAATTTCGGAACGGGCTTGATCGACCTGATCGGCTCTTCGACCAAGTTCGTCAGCAGAGGCGAGCTTTGTCGCTTCCTGCTCAAGGGCATCAATCTTGTTTACGAGCTCCTCATAACGCAGCTGACGCAATGCGCCTGCCCTCTCCATCCCCATAAAGACAGTTTCGAAAGTGATGCCTGCAAGAACCAGGAGGAAGACCAAGATTATTGGCTTCCAGAGCCAAGACGCGCTGAAAAGCAGTGTAGCTATCGGTATCTTGGTGAGCTCCGCGATTGCCACCATGAGAAAGGGTGCACTGGCGAGCGTCAAATCCATTGCAGTGACAGACTCGCTTGCAGAAAACGCTTGTACGCCTAATGCTACACCTGTCGTAAGACCAATCGCTGCGGCCGCAATCTCTAGGGCCCAGGCACCACGGTAGGTCCACTGGCCATAGCTTGCCAGCTTTTGACTCATCACAGTCTGCATTTTACTCGCCCCCCCGACAGGGCAACATCACGCCTTGATCGCCTGCCAGCATACACTTAACGGTTTTGAAAGTCTTAGTTAAGGCGTCTCTTCTCTCTATTGTCGCAATAACTTTTTTTCTGCCCTTCAGATATAGAATACCTCGTCAAAAAATGGGGTTAGCAGACCGCGTCGCCCATGCATGGTCTTCGTTGGATCGGTGTAAGCGGAAAGCCGAACAGGCCGTAGCGCGCTTAATCCGTTACATTTCAGCTAGCAGAGTGTTTCGCATGGGATCCCATCCTTGTCGCGATCGAGTTTTCCGCCCCATGAGCAGTTTTGCAGGTACCAGTTGGCTTCGTCGCAGGAACCGATCTGCTTGCACGTTCTCCGCGGCTCGCAAGAATAGCCGCTCTGCGCGACCAGCTTACGGCTGATGGTGCCCAGCGGGCGACTCGACGGCGCCGCGCCGTCGGCGTGCGCAGCGCGCCATTCCCAGGGTGCCTGAAACGTCCCGGCCCACAGGCCGATCTTTGAGGCTTGGGCTTGCGCCTGCTGCCCCGCATAGGCGCCCTGGCTGTAGTGAGGCCAATCCAGCGCCTGGCCGTGCTTGACCATCCAGGCGGCCACGCCCGCGCCGTCGGCGCGCCGACAATCGCCGACAAAGCGGTGGTAGCGGTCCCACGTCACGAATGTGCATTCGAGCGGCCTCGACGCGGCCAGGAAAGTGTCCAGCGCTTCGGCCGATCGCCGGCCGCAAGGATACTCGGCGCCATTCGCATCGAGGCACAGCTGCCGGCTCTCTGGCGCGTCGATGCCGTTGAAGCGGACGCGCTGGCCGTGGATTTCGATCGTATCGCCGTCAATGACGGAAGCGACACCGGTAAGCGAGGCGGGCGCCGCCCTTCGTGGGCTGGCCTTTGATGCATCGTCGCTAAGTTGCGCGCCCGACGGCGCCAGGAAGGCGGCCACCGCCGCCGCTGCCGTAAGACCGAGCATTGCCGGCACGCTCGCAAGTTGGCGCCGCCACAGCTTGGCACCGGTGGGTCTCTGCCACCGATTGGATCGATATTTGCGGTATGGCCTGCTCATCCGCTACGCCGACCAGCCCGGCCATGCGCTGTCGACCATGGGCAGGCCGGCGCAATAGTAATCGTCAAGGAACCGCCCGGTGGACCGGTCGCGGCAGCGCCAGATAACGCTGTAGTTCTGGCCATAGAATTGGTCCCACGCGACGCCATAGGTTTGTGGTGGCGGTGGCCGGTAATATGTTCCGCCTCCATAGCCGTTGTTGGCAGCGACACCCACAGCTGCGCCGCCGACAGCCGCGATCGCTATGCCTGTCGCGACAGCATTGTCGGTTTGCACAAGCCTGGTGCACTTCTCTGCTGTTGCGCCCCTGCGCACTAGAAGGGCCGCTACCCTGCTACGATACTGTTCGTCCGTGCTGCTGGCGAGAACGTGACATAGCGCAACGGTATTCATTGCCGTGAGATCGCTGTCCGACACGACAGCGCTCGTAGAGCAGCCGCTGACGCACAGGGCTGCACTTGCGATGAGTGCTCCAATTTTCATGTGAATCCCCCAAACAAATATTGGGGCGAGTTCGACCTAAAAGTCCAGAGTTTTGTTTTTCACTTTGCTACGATTCACAGCATGCTGCGGCTAGGGTCAGGACCTATTAATTTGTTGAATTGATATCTGTTGAGTGATTCAAGGTGGCAGGAGGTGCCGCCTTGAGTGATTTGCTGATGTTGACCCCGGAGCAGATGCGCCGGATCGAGCCCTATTTTCCTTTGTCGCATGGTGTGCCGCGTGTAGATGACCGCCGGGTGCTGAGCGGCATCCTGTTCGTGATCCGCAATGGTCTTCGCTGGCGAGATGTCCCATCCGACTACGGTCCGCACAAGACCATCTATAACCGCTTCATCCGCTGGAGTCGGCTGGGTGTGTTCAACCGCATTCTGGCGGAACTGGCCGCGCAGGGCGGTCAAACGGACAATCTGATGATTGATGCCACCCATCTCAAAGCGCATCGCACGGCGGCGAGCCTGCTCAAAAAGGGGCTCTATCCCGATGTATCGGACGCAGCCGCGGCGGACTGACCACCAAGCTGCAGGTGGTCTGTGACGGCAAGGGACGCCCGCGGCTGCTGCATCTGAGCGAAGGGCAGGCCAATGATCACAAGACTGCTGCGGCAGTGATCGAGGATTTGCCCGCCGCCAACGCCCTGCTGGCCGATCGGGCCTACAGTTCAGCGGCCTTCCGCCAGGCGCTCGTCGAGCGCGGTATCACGCCATGCATCCCGCCCCATGCCAAGCATCGTGTTCAGCACAGCTACGATCCTGTCCTATACCGACAACGCCACAGGATCGAGAACATGTTCGCACGCCTCAAAGACTGGCGACGCATCCACACCAGATACGACAGATGTGCTCACACCTTCCTGTCCGCGATCGCCTTCGCTGCAGCCTTCATCTTCTGGATCAATGAGTCTTAGCCCTAGCCTAGCTGGCATCCACTGCAACCAACCCTTCCGCCGGTCGTTGACTGATGCTGGGTTGATCTCAGCCACTCCAGAACTTGCCCGCTGGCTCAAAACCGGCGGGCTTTTTTTCCGCGACGCCGGAAGGCTCTATCTCGCCGCATGTTGTGGTACATCGGCACGCCGTCATCGGGCCGTGCCGTTGACCAAGGTGGTCCCTCCGCCATGGTCGGCCGGCGCAGCCTTGACCCTCCGCGCGGGCCATCCCAATCAAGCCCGCTGGCTTCGGTCGGCGGCTTTTTATTTGATGCCTCGGCGCCGTCGGCTTGGATCTAGATCCTCGCCAGTGCCGGATTTGAAGGTAAGCTGCGGCGGTATGATCGCACTTCGCGCGGGACGGACCATTGGTGTGCAGCAAGAGCGCCGAGTTCATTCGGCCAAGATTCTGCACTAGGCCGAGGTAGGTGAAGGCAGATAGCTATCCGGTAATCGCTGAGATATTGGAGATAATGTTCCCCCATGGAGGTGTGTACCAGTATTATAAGTTTCCAAACTTCATGTACGAACGCCGTGGACGAGCTGCTGTGTGCGCTTGCTGTAAATCGCTTCCGCGAGTTCACAGTCGGAGGTTGGCTAGGACCCTAACGCGAGAGCTTCAACGGCCCCCTTCGCGATGAACTCCTCAACGAGACGCGGTTCACGTCCCTGGCCCAGGCCCGCGCGAGGCTCAATGTATGGCGCGCCGATTACAACGGCGCGCGTCCGCACTCGCACATCGGATGGCAGACACCCAACGAATGTGCATCGACCTTCAACCCGCGACGGTCGCTCGCGCTGCGCAACGTGAAACGCTCCGCGCCAGCACCCGTCGCGTCCACCGGCCATCAGGGCAAATCCCCCCGGAAACGAACTCACGACTGGATAAGATTTGGGGGAAACGTCAGGGCGGCCATAACTTTGCAGTCTTCAGACGCGAGGCGGCCTACAACAGCGCTGCCCACCATGCTTGTGGCCCGCGACCCACACGGCTTTTCCCTTCAGATCGTACATTATGCTTCCTTCATGATTACCGATGTCTGCATGACCTTGAGGTCTTCCCGCACCATTTCCGCGGCGAGCTCGCGCACGGATGTCTCATGCACCCAGCCGAGCTTCTCCTTCGCCTTGGTGGCATCGCCCAGGAGAAGATCGACTTCCGTGGGGCGGAAGTAGCGTGGGTCTACCTGGACTAGGCATCTGCCGGTCTCGACATCATAGCCCTTTTCGTCGACTCCCTCACCACGCCATTCGAGCTCGACGCCGACATCTTCGAAAACCCATTCGACGAATTGACGGACAGGGGTCGTCTTGCCCGTCGCCAGCACGTAATCATCCGGTTGATCCTGCTGCATCATCATCCACATACCACGCACGTACTCACGCGCATGGCCCCAATCGCGTTGAGCATCGAGATTGCCGAGATAAAGCTTGTCCTGCTTGCCGAGGTAGATAGCAGCGGCGGCGCGGGTGATCTTGCGCGTCACAAAAGTTTCGCCGCGCAGTGGGCTTTCATGATTGAAGAGAATGCCGTTGGAAGCATGGATACCATAGGCCTCGCGATAGTTGACCACGATCCAGTAGGCGTAGAGCTTGGCGGCGGCGTAAGGGCTGCGCGGATAAAAGGGCGTTGTTTCGTTCTGCGGTACGGATTGCACGAGGCCGTAGAGCTCTGAAGTCGAGGCCTGATAGAAGCGGGTCTTGTCCTTCAGACCGAGGAGGCGGATCGCCTCAAGAAGTCGCAATGTTCCGATACCGTCGGCGTTTGCTGTGTATTCCGGCGTTTCGAACGACACCTGGACATGGCTCTGAGCGGCCAAGTTGTAAATCTCGTCTGGCTGGGATTCCTGAACTACTCGGATGAGATTAGTCGCATCAGTGAGGTCACCGTAATGCAAAATTAGGCGCGGATCGGGATCGTGCGGGTCTTGGTAGATGTCTTCGATGCGACCCGTGTTGAAGGAAGAGGAACGTCGCTTAATTCCATGAACGACGTAGCCTTTTTCCAGCAGAAGACGCGTGAGATAGGCACCATCCTGTCCCGTTATGCCCGTAACCAGAGCAACTTTCCTGTTCTCGCCCATTTTCTTCCTGCTCTATGGTAGTTGAAGTTTCGAATCTGGCTCGCCACACCGGCGGCCCGCCTCATACCCTATGGTAGGATTTCGACAGATGCGGCGCGGAACTCGTCATTGACAGTGTCAGCCAGCGAGCACACCTGCTCCTGCTTCGAGGCATAGCAAAACAGAGTCTCGCCGCTAACCTGCCTAAGTCGCACATGCGGCCTGAGTGCCGAACTCAGCTCACGGGGTGAGCGACATAGATTTGAATCACGTCGCACCCGATTTGCTCATCAATCAGCGAGTTAGGACGCCCTTCTGGGATTCTACATCCGTTCTCAAGCACGCACAGTCGGTTGCATAGCCGCTCCGCTTCTTCCACGAAGTGGGTGGCCAGTAGAATCGTATTGCCCTGCGCCAACAGGGCACGTAGCAGTTCCCAGATAAAATGGCGAGCATGTGGGTCCAACCCACACTAGAACTCCACCATCCCTCTTTTGCGCTGACCAAGTAATCTTTGCCTGCTTCAGCGTCTTCTAATGGAAATTGTTTTGATCAGTGAAATCGATTGTTTGGATGAGGTGCATCCATAAAATGGATTGTTTGACAGGGCAGCGCGGCACCATCGGCGGCACAAAGTCGTGGGCGCGAGGTTTCGCTCCGCGCGAAGACAAAGTTCGTGGCAGTCGGGGGCTTCGGGCGAACCGCACATCTGAGACGGCGGCGAACAGCCGGGTAGGGCATTACGTATTGACCTCCAAGGAATTTCGGGCGCGCTAGCCCCGAAAACGGTGGCTGGCTTCAACGATGGGCGGGACGAGGCGACCATCAAACTGTGTTTCATACTGTAGGCGATGGCAGTGCGGCGAATTTGAACGGCCGCCTTTGCCAGCCCTCGCCATCGCATCCGGCTACAGGTGCCGAAGATCTTCTCGATCCGAGTACAAATTCTGTGGATCGGTTGGTTCCAGGCGTCGAGCTTTCGGCCTCGTCGCGCCCCCACATAGCGGTTGCGACGATGCGCGGCCTTCCACCCTTGGCGCGCACCGCGTCGCCGAGATGATTGCCTCGGTAGGCGCTGTCGGCAAACACTTCGCCGGGATTGTCGGGCAGAGCATCAGGAACGGCGTTGCCGTCCTCGGTGTGGGCGCCGTGACGGCGATCTCCTCGACAAGGGCCGTATCGGCGTAGGCACCGAAATGGGCTTTGAAGCAATGAAACGCTGGTCGGCGCTTGTACTTGACCCAATGGCCCTCTTCATCATCTTCGCTGGCCGAGGCGATGATCGCCGCATCGACAGGCGTGCCGATCTTCACCTGGATCGCTGAACTGGCGGGTGATCTCGGCAAACAACAGGGTCATGAACCTCAAGGGCCTGTCGAAAACGGACGAGAGCGGGTTCGCACAGGTGTCGGCTCTGACACCGAGAACCCGCAGAACCGTCGGAACGATCCTCCACATGGCTGCAGACGCCAAAATTCCTCTCCCGGCCATCGTCGCACAGCATCGCGTGCCAGTCGCTCAGTCCAGGCGGCTCGAAAGCTATCCGGCAGGAGTTGCGCCATGTTGGCGCACTTGAAAGCGTCAGAGGGCGCCGTGTCGCATCTCTCGATGGGACCGGACGCCATGATGGCCATAAATGACGTGGATGGCCTGCGCCTGACATTCGACGGCTGGCGGGTCCTGCACATCCGTCCTTCAGGAAACGCCCGCAAATGACATGTTACTTTGAGGCAGTTAAGAATTGGACTTGAAAAAGGGACTTTGTGGACTGCCTCGACCGGCTGTTTCGCTTAGCAAAGCGCGGCCCCACGTCAGCAGAGGCTCATTGGTCAAGGAACGCCTTAGTATCCATCACATGGATGGGCCACATTCACGCAATCAATTTTACACATGTCGCCGGGCGCATTAGAGAACGCTGAATTTAAACCGGAAGCGAGTGTACCCGGCGTCAAGATTTGCGAGCGTCACAGAGATAAGGATAGGCAGTGCTGAGGGAGCTCTTCTGCCCCACGCGCAGCCTCTACCAAATCGCCCGGCGTAACGGTCGACTAGTATCGATTAAGAGATCCCAAGCCAGATGCAACCTCGTCTCTGAAACGAGATTTCCGAAAATGCAGGTCAGTGGATTGGTAAAGCGCAGGTTCGTCGTCTCTCAGAGGCGTACGGGGTTCGGTGATTGTCTGTGGTCGCTGGCGGCCGCTTGGCGCTACGCTCAGCGGTCGGGACGAACGCTAGCCGTCGACTGGCGCGGGTCCTGCTATCTCGACCAACCCTTCACAAATGCCTTTCCGGTGTTCTTCCAACCGATCAATGACATCGCTGGCGTACCGGCTATTTGCGACGACCGGATCAACGACTTTTCCTTCCCGGGTCCATTCTTCCCGGAGTGGTGGAATAGGCCAGCGATCGACTGCCTTTACCGCCCAGATGAGCAGATTTTCCAAGAGCGCGACGAGTTGGGCGAGCTCTTTCAGGCCGAACACGATGTCGAAGCGAACACAGTAGTGTGTGACGCTTGCTTGATGTGGCGCTGCGATGAGGATGCCGAGCGGCAGGTCTTCCAGAGTGTCAAGCCTCGGTCTGAAATTCAAACACGCATAGATGCCATTTACCAAGAATGTTTTGAGGGGCACAGCATCATCGGGGTTCATGTTCGACATGGTAACGGTGAAGACATCATGGACCATGCGCCCTACTGGGCCGATCCGGAGTTCGCCGTTCGACAAGTGTGCACTGCGGTTGATAAGGCTAAAGCGTTACCGCACCCCAAGCCTGTGCGGCTGTTCTTGTGCACGGACAGCGCGCAAATCCTGGATCATCTGTCGGCCAAGTTTCCCGATCTTCTCACCGTACCCAAGCATTTCCGATCCGATCAAGATGGCCCCTTACACACTGCAGCACTTGGGATTGACGGCGGAATTTCCGCCCTCGTTGAGATGTATCTTCTCGGGCGCTGCGATACTGTAATTCGGTTTCCTCCGACGAGCGCCTTTACACGATATGCACGCCTTTTCGTACCACGCGTAATTGAGTTCGATCTGAAGGAGCCAAGTCGTTTGATTTTGATAGAAGACAGCCAAAGAATCTCTGGTCTCAGTTAAGACCCGCCACCTGCACAATTCGGCGGATGCAACCAACAGGCTAGTTGAATGTCATCATTTCTCATCGAGGCCATGGAAGCGTCGTACGATACCGATAGCGTCGTCATCTGAGGCCGTTCGGCAACGCGCCAGAACTTCGCTGTTACTCGGAGGCCGCAGACCAAGCCAGAGCGACGGCGATCGTGACGCTAACGCTCGAAAGGGCGCGGGCAATCACTCCAGAGACGAAATCGAGGTTGTTATATGAAAGTGGTTCCCGTCATCATCAGCGGCGGAGCCGGATCGCGGCTATGGCCCGCCTCAAGGCAATCGCACCCTAAACCTTTCCTCAAAGTGGCAGACGGGCATTCACTGATGCAGCACACTGTGTTGCGCGCCGGTTCGATAAAGGGCGTAGTGGAACTCGTCGCCGTGACATCTGGGGAACACCTCTTCCTTACCAAGGACGACTTCGACGAACTAGAGTCCGTGGTTCTGCCACGCACGTTTCTGCTCGAGCCTGAAGGCCGGGATACGGCCGCCGCCGTGGCGGCAGCCGCGATCCATGCCCGGGCAACGCAAGGCGCTGACGCAATTCTATGCGTCTTCCCGGCCGATCACATGGTTGGAAACCTGCCTGTATTTTTAGACGTCATGGGCCGGGCAATCGAACATGCGAAGCTCGGGCGGATCGCCACATTGGGCATCACCCCAACCAGACCGGACACGGCATTCGGCTATATCGAAGCGGATGGTGAGAAAGTCGTCCGTTTCGTTGAAAAACCGGATCTAGACACAGCCAAAGCCTATGTCGCGTCCAAGCGCTTCTTCTGGAATGCCGGCATTTTCTGCTTTAGCGCACAAACCATGCTCGACGAGATGGCATCGCATTGCCCCGCGGTGATCCAGGCCGTCTCCGACAGCTACGAGAACGGCCGGTTCAGTCAAGGCGAAGGCTTTGCCAAAATCGAACTCGCGCCTGAGCATTTCGGCTCCGCGCCGCGAATCTCGCTTGACCACGCTGTCATGGAGAAGACGAATAAACTTGCCGTGGTTCCCTGCGACATGGGTTGGAACGACATTGGATCCTGGAACGCAATGGCCGATTTGATCGCCCCCGACGAAAGCGGGAACAGGATCCGCGGCGATGTTCACATGGTCGACACGACCGGCAGCTACGTGAGCTCCGACAAGCGCGTCATCGGAACGGTCGGCGTCAGCGATCTGGTGATCGTGGATTCCCCGGATGCTTTGCTCGTCGCATCCCGCGACCGCGTTCAGGACGTCAAGAAGCTGTTCGAGGGCCTCAAGGCTTCCGGAAATGAAGCTCACCTGGTCCATAGCACGGTACACCGGCCGTGGGGTAGGTACACGGTTCTTGAGGAAGGCGAGCGCTTCAAGATCAAACGCATCGAGGTGAAACCCGGTCGGCGGCTGAGCCTGCAGATGCACTATCATCGTTCGGAGCACTGGGTCGTGGTCAGCGGCTCCGCGAAAATCGTCAATGGCGAGCAGGAGTTGTTCCTGGCGACAAACGAATCAGCCTACATCCCCTGCGGCCATAAGCATCGGCTGGAGAACCCAGGCAGAATTGACCTGGTGATCATTGAAGTGCAGAGCGGCGATTATCTCGGCGAGGATGATATCGTTCGCTTCGACGACGTATATGGTCGAACGTAGATTTCACCCGCGCATGACGAGAACGGTCAACGTGTCGCTGACTAATTACCACCAGGAAGGCCGTCTGCCCACTCAGGACAGGATGCTTGTGGAATCGGGAATTGACCAAGGCAGCGGCGAATGACCGCAATCGGCATCAGGGTGGGACAAATCAACCGGAAAAGACCGGAGAGCATAGTAACGCAACACAGTCCCACTGTCGAATAGCCTTTGATATTTCTGACTTTCCAAGCACCCTCAGGGCCCAATTGTTTTCGCATGAAAACGAGCAAGGACAGGGGGAGGGCGATCTTGTGCTGGGCTTCTATGTCCAATCTTGCTCCTGTTCGTCGTCAGGTTGTGTGCAGCCCATAGCGCGGCTATCGCGAGGCTGGAAGGCCTCCGATCGATAGGTGCGGCGAACGGCGGCAACGAGGTGCGAATAGGATGGCTGAGCGTATGATCGAGAATACCGCAGCTGCGGTCTAGCGCGAAATGCAGCGTCTGTGACTCATCGGTCATTGCAGCGCAATGAACCGGAAATCATGACCCTAAGCCGCCCTTCATCAGCCCACCAGCGCCCAGAAGAAAGCGAAGATCCGTCACAATGCCTACCTGTACCAAGGCTTCAAGCAGTTCACCGCGAATGTGAAGACCGCCAGCCATTGCTTCTTCATTTTCGGCCATTCGCTCGCTACGAACGACGACCACATCCTTAACCGCATAGCGCGTGGCAAGTTTCGCAAGCTCTGTGTTGGCATCTAGAGTGAACCAGCATCCGCGGATAACCAGCGGATCATGAACCACGCGAACGAGCTAGCGGTGCAGCGCAACGAAAAATCGCCGCTTGATGTCGTCTTTTATGATGCTGCTACAGTTCATGTCTGGGGTTTAGGCTTAGAAGCGGAATGACTGCCAACCAGGTCATCGAGCCGGAAACTGACCGGCCGGTGGGCCCAAAAATGACATTCAGTTGCCGCCAGCCTTTCGACACGAGCCACTTCACGATCTCGCGATTGCCAGCTAGCGGCTTGTTGCTCGAGCTGCGCGATCCTAGTCTGTGGTCGCTACGCCTCAGCAAGAAGACTCCGGTTCCTAGCCGGGCGGAGGCGCAACGAGATAGCCAGCTCAGGACAAGGAGAGCAAGCCATGGTCGCTTTTACCCTCAATGGCGAGGCGCGAACACTCGACGTCGATCCAGAGATGCCGCTGCTCTGGGCGATCCGTGACGGCATCGGACTCACAGGAACGAAATTCGGTTGCGGCCTTGCCCAGTGCGGCGCTTGCACGGTTCACGTTAACGGCATGCCGACGCGCTCGTGCCAGACCGCAGTCGGCGACATCGAAGGAGCCTCGATCACCACCATTGAGGGCGTGTCGGGCAAGATCGGCGAAACGGTCCAGGCCGTGTGGGCCGAGTTCGACGTACCTCAATGCGGCTATTGCCAGTCTGGCCAGATCATGTCGGCCGTGGCCCTCCTGACAGAGACGCCGAAGCCGACGGACGATGATATTGATTCGGCGATGAGCGGCAATCTCTGCCGCTGCGCCACCTATCATCGCATCCGCGCGGCCATCCACGAGACCGCCAACCGGCTGGAGACTTGAGGCATGTTGCAGTTTCTCCCGAAGCATAATGCCGTGGGGCCCACGCGGCGCCAGTTCCTCCTCGGCACGGCCGTCACCACCGCGGGCTTCGCCGTGGGCTACCGGCTAATGATGGCCGCGCCCGCCAACGCACAAACGACGCCTGCAGCGGTCCAGGCGAACCCCTTCCAGACTTATGTCGAGATCACACCGGAGAACCGAATCGTCATCCACTCGTCGCAGTTCGAGATGGGACAAGGCTCCTATTTCGGCATCGCCACCCTGGTTATGGAAGAGCTCGACGGCGCCTGGGCGCAGGTCCACGTGGTCGGCGGATATGGCAATACCGCGCTCTACGGCAATCTCGCCTGGGGCGGGGCCGCGCAGGGAACCGGTGGCTCCACCTCGATGAGCTCGTCGTGGGAGCGCTACCGCAAGGCGGGTGCTGCCGCACGGGCCATGCTGGTGGCGGCCGCGGCGCAGCGGTGGGACGTGCCAGCCGGCGAGATCACAGTCGCTTCCGGGGTCGTGTCGCACGCCTCAGGGATGCAGGCGCGCTTCGGTGACCTGGCTGAAGCCGCAGCGGGAATGCCGGTTCCCGACGACGTGCCGCTAAAGCCCCGCGACAACTGGGCCCAGATCGGATCGGACAGCCTCAAGCGCTACGATTCCGCCGGCAAGACCAATGGCGCGCAGACCTACACGATCGACCTCAAGATGGATGGACTCAATACGGCCGTTATGATCCATCCGCCGAAGTTCGGCGCTGAGATCGAGAGCTTCGACGCCTCCAAGGCCAAGGCACTCGACGGCATTGTCGATGTCGTCCAGACGCCGCGCGGCATTGCCGTGGTCGGCAGGGACATGTGGACGGCGCTCAAGGGCCGCGATCTCGTGGAGGTGACCTGGAACGAAGAGAAGGCCGAAAGGCGCGGCACGGCCGAGATCATGGCCGAATACACTAAGGCAGCAGACGATCCGGGCGCGGCCACCGCGCGCGACGACGGTAACACTCCCGCAGCGTTGGCCAGTGCTGAGAAAGTCATCCAAGGGCACTACGAATTCCCCTATCTTGTCCATGCTTCGATCGAGCCACTCAACGCGGCCGCCCGAATCAACGAAGACGGCACCATCGACGTCTGGGGCGGACACCAGATGCCCGACCTTTATCAGGCGGCTGCCGCTCAAGTAGGCGGCACCACGCCGGACAAGGTGAGGCTGCACGTGATGAAGACCGGCGGCAGCTTCGGCCGCCGAGCGGTCTCGGACGCAGATCTCATTATCGAAGCTGTTTCCACAGCGCGTGCGCTGGGACCCGGCAAGCCAGTGAAGGTGCAGTGGACCCGCGAGAACGACATGCGGGGTGGGCGGTACCGGCCGACCTATGTGCACGCAGTCGAGGCGGGGCTCGACAAGGAAGGCAATGTCGTCGCTCTCCACGACCACATCGTGGGCCAATCGATCGCGGGCGGTTCGCCCTTTGCGGCGATGATCGAGAACGGCATCGATCCGACCTCCGTGGAGGGCGCCACCAACCTGCCCTATGCGATCCCGAACCTGAAGGTCGAGCTGACCACCACGGACGTGAACATCCCAGTGCTGTGGTGGCGTTCGGTAGGCTCCACCCACACCGCTTACGCAATGGAAACCCTGATCGATGAGCTCGCCGCCGCTGCGAACCGTGATCCGGTCGACTTCCGCTTGTCGATGCTCGGTCACCATCCACGGCATGCCGGCGTGCTGAAATTGGCTGCTGAGAAGGCAGGCTGGGACAAGCCTCTGCCGGAAGGCCGTTTCCGCGGCGTGGCCCTGCATGAAAGCCTCTCGACCTATGTCGCCGAGGTGGTGGAGATCACCTTCAACGATGGAAATGATTTCAAAGTCGACCGCGTCGTCTGCGCGGTAGATTGCGGCACCGCGATAAATCCTGACCAGATCCGCGCTCAGATGGAGGGCGGTATCGGCTTCGGGCTAGGCGCGATCCTCCAGGAGGAGCTGACCCTGACGGGCGGTGTCGTAGACCAAGAGAACTACGACACCTATATGCCGCTCAGGATCGAGCAGATGCCGCGCGTCGAGGTGCACATTGTGCCGTCCGACGAGCCGCCCACGGGCGTTGGCGAGCCGGGTGTGCCGCCGATCGGCCCGGCCGTCGCCAACGCGCTACGGGCGGCGACGGGCAAGACGATCCGCAAGCTGCCGATCATAAAGAACTTGTCAGCATAGCCGGGAATGACACCATGAAAACGGCCGCGATGAAGATCGCGGTCGTAGGTCGTTTTTGAACGCCTCCTGACAGGCGATCACCTCCATTCGATCAGTTTCCGGCGGCTGCCCGGTCCAATATCCGGTTTAGAGACGGTAACCCGTGTTCTGAACGACCGCAGACGGTCGTTGGTGCTGGTAGCACTAAAGAACCGCTTTCGAGACGCAAATGCCGCACGCAAATGTCTCGAAAGGGTCACGCTAGAGACTTTGTACCACCTAGTTGCATGTCTGCTATCGCTTTCTTGGCGCGAGAAGCGGCCGGTCCTCTGACGGCCCCATAACAGAACATTGATGTCTTCGCGCTGAGCGTCAGCAGTTGGCGCTACCGCGACCTTTCTCAGGAAGGCTGCACACCGACGCGATCTTCCTTTCGCCTTGCGCAAACCTCCCTTCCGAGTGAGGCGTTCAGTGCGTCGGCTTGGTGGACTGAGGCACTTCTGAGTGGGACAACAACATCGAAAAACATTGGAAAAGATTTGAATACTCTGAAGTCCCACTGATCTCTAAGAAATTGATTTTTATCGCTTTCTGAACACCCTCCGGGCCCACCAAAACTGTTCAATATCAATTAGTTATGGCCATCTTCGCTTTGAAGTGGGCCAATTCAGATACGCTATGTTCCCGCGCTCAGTTTACGATACTTGATCCATAAGAGGGGAGGGGAGATTATGCCTGCCCTTATGCTCCGTTGTCCTCGTGTTCGTCAGTCAGGTTCTTGCAGCCACATATAGTCCAGGCGTTTCAAGCTGGAAAGGCCGTTGGCGGTGTGTGCGGCAAAAGGCGGTAACGGCGTACGAATGGGATGGTCGCCGCGACCTCGGGAGAATGCGCTGTGACTTCTGCCGAGCCGGAACTATGGCTCGAAGCCGGCCTGGGTCGGCCGCCGCGTGATGACCGCTTTGCGCTGCATGTCGGACGTTAAGATCGGCCCTGCCGCTTCCCGTTAGCCGACACCAACAATCGTGGTTGCGCCAATTACGGACATACAAGTTGGAAATCAGGTGCGTTCGCCAAGCGAACGATCCGCTCAAGTTCGCAAGATTCCGTGGCCGCTAACCTATCGAAATAGTCAGCCTCAAAACCTGTGCACCAAACGTGCAGGGTTCACGGCCTTGGAGAGTTCGGGCTAGAGAACGCTTATTCAGCCGCAGTGGCGGGCGGCATGGTTGCTGGGCACGCGTCACGTAGCCACGCTAGAACAACTCACGCGCCGCGTGCGCATCCGGGCTATCGTGGAGCTTGCCGACCAGCTTGCCGTGAGGCGCGATAAGTTCACGCGCTTTCTCGACATCTCCACGGCTTCGAAGACAGCGAGCGAGTTCCACAGCGATACGCAGTTGGCCAATCGCGGAACGCTGCAAGGTAGCGACGTTCGCAGCCTCGTGGAGCATCTTCTCGATCTCGTCAGGTCCGCCACCGCTCCTTTCGCGGATACAGGCTTCGATCCTAAGTACTTCGGCGAGCTGGAAATAGGTTCCGTTGTAGCGGCCGAGCTCGAGGGCAGCTTCAACCGACTTGCGAGCGCTGTCCAGCCTGCCGCTGTCGCCAAGCGCTTCGGCGTAAAGGCCTATCAGATAGGGCAGCCCCATTTCAGCGCCGGTCCGGCGAATGGCAGATATAGCTTCCTCCATGCCGCGCAGGCCAGCCTCCTGTTCCCCAAGCCGGAATTGCCCCCATCCAACCTGGAACGCGGCTTGGCCGATAAGGAGCGGCAACTGGGACTTCTCTGCTATCTGCAGCTCGCTTTCCGCCGCCCGAAGCGCGGCCGCAGGCTCACCCGCGAACATATGGAGGTAGCTGGTCCCCCAATACGCAAGTGCCATGCTCAGCGGATGCTCGAAACGTCCGGCGAGTCCGATTGCGTCTTCGCACCGTAGCCTTGCCTTATCCGGCTCGCCGGCCAGCCAGGCTGACAATCCCGCGAAGCAGCGGCAGCAGACGCCCGGGTCATGACCGGAGTATTTGTACGTCAGATAGTGATCGCGGTCGGGGTCGTAGAGGCCGATGGCGCGTTCCGCATGGCCATGGGCCGCCGCCGTCTCCCCAAGGAAGAAATTGTTGGTCCAGAACATGTGCTCGGTTTCGATCGCGAGACCGGGGTCGCTGTCGTCCTTAACCATGCCAGCCCATCGGCAGGCCAGTTCCTGCGCGGCTGCCGGCTTACCGCTAAGCATGTAGTATTGGGCTCTCCCGCGCAGCGCCGTGAACAGACGCGCCTGGTCGCCGATCTTGCCGCAAAGTTCCTCGGCACGCTCGAATGCGGCGAGCACTTCGGTCGCACCCCAACCACGAGCCGCCATGAGGGCCACGCCCCTCGCGAGCTGGAACTCGATCTCTTGCTCATCGGCGTCGGCGACATCGTTGCTCCTCAGCAGCCTGAGCCCAAGGTCCAGCTGCTCAAGTGCACTGACGTGCGCCGACCGCCTGATCGCCTTGCGAGCCGAGATCAGAAGATAGCCGACGGCTTCGTCCCAAAGGTGAGCCTGTTGCGCGTGTCTGGCCAGGCGTTCGCTGTGCTCCTCAAGCCGGTCCGCGTAATGGGCCTTCAGTTCGGCAAGCGCAGTCCTGTGGAGCTCGATGAGCGCCGACGATACGATACGTCCTGACACAGCAGTTCGGATGAGGACGTGCTTGAAGCGGACGAAAGCCTCGGGAAAAACCTGAAGCTCCACCAGGAGATCGGCCTTCTTCAAATTCTGGAGGGCGGCATCGAAGCGCAGGCTCGACAGCGCCGCCATCGTTCGTAGCAAGGGCACCGGAATCTCTCCGCCGAAGATCGAGGCGACCTCGGCCACCCGCTTCGCGTCCTTGTCGAGACGTTCGAAGCGAGCGTCGACGATCGTCTGGATACTCGCCGAAACGACGATCTCGTCGACCTCGCCAGAAGGCCGGTAGCGGCCCGGCTCCCCTTCCAGCTTGCCGGTCTCGGCGAGGGCGTGGACGGTCTCTTCCAGGAACAATGCATTGCCCTTGCACGCATCCGAGACCGCGCCGCGGAGCCGCTCGAGCTCAGGGTCCCTGCCAACCAGGTAGTCAAGAAATGCTGCTGCTTCGGCCGCATTGAAGGCCGGCAGGCGGATTTCGGAAGGTCCTGCAGCGGCGAAGGCACCGCGATCGTATTCGGGCCGACAGGTCAGGATAAGCAGGCAGCGGACAGTGGGCAGTGCCTGCGCCAGCCGCACCAGGACCCCCTCACTCTCGGCGTCTATCCAATGAAGGTCCTCGACCAGGAGAACGACGGGCTTCCTGCGGCCAAGGAAGAGCAGAAGCCCAACCGCTGCTTCCTGCATGCGCCGGGATCGCTCCTGGCCAGAAATGATAGCCCAGTTCGGATCCTGAACGGGCAGCTCCATGACTGCCATGATCGGATCGAGGAGCCGCTCATCGAAGCCCTGCGCGCTTTGCGCGGCCAGCACCTTGTCGATAGCGATTGCCGGGGCTTCGGTGTCGCCCACGCCGAACAGAGCCTGCGGCAATTTCCGAATAACTACGAAGCCGCTGCGCAGGTCCGTTTCGAGCGCGCCGACCTCCAGATTCTCAGCGTCATCGTGAGGGATGGCGCCAACGAATTCATGCGTGACACGCGACTTGCCGTGACCGGGATCGCCGACCACGAAAACCGTCTGACCTTCGCCGTCGAATACGTCATGCCAGGCCTTGTTCAGAATCTGCAGCTGCATCTCGCGGCCGACGAAAGGCGACAGCTGCGTTTCGGCGCGCAACTGCCAGCGCGAGCGGCCCCGCCTGATCTCGCTCACTTCAAAGAGCCGCTGGTTCTTCGGGTATTCCGACAGAAGTGGCGCTGCCAGCGCTTCCATGCTGACGAAGCCGCCAGCCGATGCCCGGGTCCTGGCGGTTGCCACCACGAGATCGCGCCCCAACGCCTGGCACAGCGTATGGGCCACGGACACCGGCCCGCCGCGCACCTCCAAAGCCCGGTCACGTGCCGGGCCGACGATGACGATGCCTGTGTCCAGGGCAGCACGAACTCCGGTCATCCAATCGCCGTGGCGCAGCGCGAGCTCGCGCAACGCGAGTGCGGTCCGGCAGGCAAGCGCTGCATGTCCTTCGAGCGGCTCGGGCGCGCCGAACGACGCGACCAGCTCGTTCTCAGAAATCGCCAGAACCGTTCCTCCGTTGTCGCCCACGAGTGCGGTGGCCTGCGTGAGGAAAGGATCGACCCGCTCCAGCGCGACGTCGGCAGGCAGGCTCTCCATCACCGGTTCGGCGTATTGGAAATCGGCGCACAGGATCGTTGCCTGTCGCCGGGTCCTCGGGTCGACCGCAACGACCGTTTGCGCCTGAAGCGCCTCGTTGGCAAATGCCGACGCCTCGATAATGAAGTTGCGGAACGCGGGTTCCTCGGCAAGCAGGATGTGATTGGCGCTTTCCAGTTCGACGAAGCGGGCACCGGTTATCGATCTGGCGAGCTCCAAACCTTCCGAGAAAGGCGCGACCCGGTCGCCGTTGGCATGCAGGACGAGCGCTGGCACATGCAGCCGTTCAAGCGATCGCGATATGTCAACGTCGGCAAAGGCAAAGCTCAACCGCAACGCATTTTCGGGCGAGAGCGTCCGGCGCTGCAACTCGTTGAACCAATCCATCTGCACGCGATTGGCGCCCGCCTTGAACAGCAGGTCGTAGACCGCCGCCTTGTTCTGGAAGGCGATGTCGGCGACCTCGGCGGGGAGCGTGAATACGACGTGGAAGTATCCGACCGGCAGCAGGTCGGCCTCTCGCTTGGCGAGCCATGTCCGCGCGGCCGCGCCCTGGCACTTGGGACAATGCCGGTTGCGGCAGGAATTGTAGGCGATGCGCCACTCGCCGCGGTCCTCGCAGGCTTCGACATGCCCGCCGAGGGCCGCGGTGCGACATTGCTCGATCGCCGACATTGACCTTGAGTTGCTGCAGGCTCAGATGACCCGCATAGACGGCCCGATAGGCGGGCCCGGCGGCACGGAAGATGTCGGCGACCTCGACAGAGGTGCGCACGGCTCAGCCGTCGGGCGAGATCTCTCCCGGCTTGAACAGGCCGAGCTTGTCGAGCGGGCTCGTCACCGTTCGCACCGTGCGGGTCGCGACCTTGGTATAGAAGGCGGTGTTGTTCAGCTTGGCGTGCCCGAGCAGGACCTGGATGATCCGGATGTCGGTGCCGTCTTCCAGCAGGTGGGTGGCGAAGCTATGGCGCAGCGTGTGTGGCCCGACCGGCTTGGCGATGTCGGCGGCCTGGGCCGCCTCGACGACCACGCGATAGAGCTGCCGCGTGCTGATCGGCTTCATCGGATGCTGCCCCGGAAACAGCCAGCCATCGCGGTGCATCACGCCCTGCTGCCGCCCGACCTTCCACCACTGGCGCAGCAGCGCGAGCAGGTCCTCGCCCGCCTTTGCCGCGCTCGACGCGCAGCAGCATGCGCTCGCTGTCGACGTCGGCAACCTTCAGCATCGAGACCTCGGCGACGCGCAGGCCCGCGCCATAGGCGCCCGAGAGCGCGGCCTGCTGCTTGAGGCAGGTGGTGGCGTTGAGCAGCCGGGCAACCTCGTCGCGGCTCAGGACCATGGGCAGCTTGCGCGGATGCGCCAGACGAACGAGCTTGCGCGCCAGATCGGGACGATCAACCGTATGCGTGAAGAAGAAGCGCAGCGCCGACACGATGCTGTTCATGGTCGGCACGGGAACGCCGTCGTCCTGTTGCCTGATCTGGAACCGGCGCAAGTCGTCGGTGGTTGCTGTGTCTGGTGATCGCCCAAGGAATGTCGCCAGGCGTCCGATGTCGCGAAGATAGTTGCGTTGCGTCTCCCGGGAGAAACGCCGCATGTTCATGTCGTCGATCAGCCGCTGGCGCAACGGGCTGATCGAAGCTTCGAGAACTGGATGAGGCATGGTCAGGCTCCTTGTTGAAGAAGCCTGTGATGCTCTGCCGCTGCCGAACCCCGCTCAACGCAGGCGCAACGACCGGTTCTTGATCTCTACCTCAACCGCGGGCGCCCTCCCGCGCAGCGGGTCGTCTAATCGCTCGGCCGTCAAGGGGGTGAGTGCAAGGCAGTCGTCCTTTCTGTCCATGCTCGTTCGTTCGTATGCCGGGTACAGGGTCGTCTACGCGGTCGATGCAAAGATCGCCGCAGGATGAGTTTCGCAGGTGAGATCTTCCTATGTTCGTTGCGCAATCTGCTTAACGAAGCAGTTGCTTCCCGCTTCGCGGAATGATCTCAGCCACGTCCCGGCAGGGACGGCTCGGTGCGTCCTGTAAGAACGCTATTGGTTGAATGGCCTGAAGAAATCGTCGTAGTCGAGCGTCTGCAGGATCAGGCGGCGGCGGGCGTTCCTCCGCGCGGATCGAACAGCTCGCCCGTCCGGAGCATCGTATGCATGATCACTGCCAGCTTGCGCGCCAGGGCCACGGCCGCTCGCTTGAAGCCGAGCCGTTCTTTGAGCTCCAACGCCCAGGTTCGCAGGGTGCTGGTATCCGTCGACCGGTTCAGGATGACCGCGGCCGCCTCGTATAGCAGTCCGCGCAACTGATTGTCGCCACGGCGCGAGATATGTCCGTCATTATCCACCTCGCCGGACTGGTAGCGTCTCGGGGTCAGGCCTACCCATGCGCCCACGGCGCGCGAGTTCCTGAAGTTCGCCGGATCCTCCACGGCCGCGGCAAAGGCGGTGGCTGTGACGGTGCCGACACCGGGCACCGACATGAGCAGACGGCAGTGCTGGTCTTCACGAGCCATCGCGGCCAGTTGCTTGCTCAGCTCTGCTATCTGGTATCGAATATCACTCCATGCCCTAAGCATTGGCACGACGATGCGCGCCAGCTTTGCTTCGCCCTGCAGAAGATCGTGAACGTTGCGCTCGAACACGCTGCCGGCGCCCTTGGGCACGACAAGGCCGAACGTCTTCATCAATCCGCGGATTTGGTTGGATATCTGCAAACGCATCTTGAGAAGCTGGCGCCGCGCGGTGATCAGCGTGCGGATCAGCATGCTGTCGAAACCTTTGACCCGAACCTCTCGGTAGAAGCCGACCTCGGCCAGATGTGCCAGGCCATCGGCATCGTTCGCATCGGTCTTGTTCGCGGCCATGTCGAGCGCTGCCTTGGCATGCCGCGCGTCGATGCAGATCACCGGCAGCCCCTCTGCCGTCAGCGCATGGTAGAACCACACCGACAGCGGTCCCGTCTCGAATACGACCCGCCGCACATCGGGTGCGCGCTTGCGGATCAGCGCCGCGAGTAGTTGAGGGTCGGACGCGCACTTGCCCCGCCACATCCTTTTGCCGTCCTGCCGGATCGAAATTGCCGTCTCTTTCATGGATACGTCGAGACCGATATACTGCTCCATGGCTGTCCTCCGTTCGATGCCTGGGCCCGGTGTCCATCGTGAGCCCGTTCTTCATCCTATCGGGGGACAGCCAGCCGGCTAGAGCTCCGAACATCGCCGCCACAGCTTTGGTGGCCACCGCTCCCGCGATTACGTCATGTTCGTTCCTCGGCCCCAAAGCGGACGTGAAGAGGTAGGCGCACCCCAGCCTGCCATTTGGATGGCCAGCTTAAGAGCCAAGTCGTCATCAAACACTCTCCGGGCTGTACATATCGAATGGAAACGTGATCCTAAATACCCCGTTATCAGGACCTGCGTTCTTCGCTTTCACCAGAGTTGCAATAGTCTCTGATGCAAAACGCTCTATGGGGTGTGACAGGATCAGCGAAATCGTACCGTCTATCAAAGCAGCCCGCGTATCTTCAAAGAGTTCATAGCCGACGGTAACGAAGTCTTCCCGTTTTGGAGTAGCCCTGAGTGCGGCTATCGCACCTGTAACACCACCCCCTGAGATGAATAGTCCGCACATATCCGGATGGTCTGTCAGCAGCTTTTCGACATGTTCACGGGCAACCACGGCTGACTCGTAAGTTGGCAACGGTTCGAGCAGCGTGAATCCCGAATTATGTTCACGGAAGTAAGAACGAAACCCGCTTTCGTTCATTTCCTGGTTTCGCAATCGGTGGCTGCCCACAAGAATGCCTATTTTCCCCGGCTGTCTCACCATGCGGTCAAACGCCCAGGCAGCGGTGCGTCCTACTTTCCAATTATCGAGCCCCACAAAGCTGATGCCTCCCTTGGCCGTGAGGGGGCCGATAAGTGAAACGACCGGCACGCCGCTTTCAAGAACTGCGTCAATCGCGTCAGCAACGGCAGAATGCTGCGGCGCTACAATCGCAAGTGCTTCGCACCGCCCGCCGAGCGACTGAATATGTGCCGCGACTTTCTCCGGCGTGAGGTCTTCCATATACTCGACCGTTAGATCGATATTGCAGGCAGGATAAGCTTCCGCAGCTTGCGCAATTGAATCGCCGAGTAGGCGATAGAAGCGTCTCTCCCGTCGCTGCAGCAAAACCCCGACACGGTGGATCACCTCTTGTGCCTTCGCCGCCTGCTTGATGGTGCCAAGTCCGTAGAAGCCGATTTCCTCAGCGGCTGCCAAAACGCGTGTGCGCGTATTGCTCCGGACCGATTCGGGCTCGGACAGTACTCGATTGACCGTTGACACGGATACACCTGCAGCTTTTGCCAAGTCTGGAATGGTTGGTCTCTTCATGTTAAAAAATTCCATTACTCTGGCTTCGGCATCTCAAAAAATATCATCCATACAAATTTTCGAAATGATTTGAGACGAAGTTCTGAAGCGATAGTAATCCAGATTGACCTGAACGATGTCAACGTAGCATTCATTACGCGTTGACAGTGCTCAGCGATCTAGGAGCCGTCAGCGCCTTGGGGGAGGCCCAGCGCACAATTTGGACGAGGAGGCTCAACGTCGTTGTGTTGAGATCGCGGACCTGCGCGTGCCTACCGGGATCGGCCACACGGCCAAAAAAGGCAAAAAAGTATGTCGAGCCGCAGCCATGCGGCTTTAACCTGAGGAGGAATTCGACATGTCGTTCACCAAGAAAATCGCTACCGCAGCCATGGCATTCATGCTGGCATCCAGCGCTCATGCGGGTGACACGGATATCGCCGTCATCGTGGGTTCGGCCCAAGATGGCTTCTGGAACATGGTCAAGAAGGGCGTCGATGATGCTTCGCTGATGGTCAAGGCTAATGGCGGCACCGTCAATTTCATGCAGACCCAAAACTATGACAACTTCGGCCCGGACCTCGCTTCGCTAATCGAACAGGCTGTAGCCCAGGGCGCTAAAGGTATTGCTATCCCAAACTGGCTGCCAGAATCCGAAACCCCTGCCCTTAAGGCTGCGCGGGACAAGGGCGTGGTGATCATCTCCTTCAACGCTGGCCACAGTGAGATGGATAATTACGGCTCGCTAAACTATTTCGGGTCGGACGAATATCTGGCAGGTGTTGAGGGTGGCAAGTATCTCGCTTCTCATGGTGCAAAGAAAATCCTCTGCCACATCCAGAACCCAGGTGCCGTAAATCTCGAGACCCGCTGCAAGGGCGTTCAAGACGGTGCGAAGAAGGCTGGCGCAGACACCTTCATCCTCCGTGTTCCTGCTAACCTTGACCAGGACATGAATGGTACCTCTGAAGCAATCAAATCCGAGCTGATCGCGGATCCGTCCATTGACGCCGTCATCACGCTCGCTGCATGGGCTGCAGATGCTGCCGCTAGCTCCATCGATCAGCAGAGCAAGACCGGCAAGATTGAGCTTGGCACCTTTGATATGTCGGCCTCGGTTCTGGATCGCATTTCAAAGGGCACCCAGACCTTCGCAATCGACCAGCAGCCTTATCTGCAGGGGTTCCTCGCAACCTCCATGCTGTTTGCAAACCTGAAGTTCGGCACTGCGATTGCGACGAAGCCGGTTCTGACTGGTCCCGCGATTGTCGACAAAACCAATGTTGCTTCGGCAATCGAAGGCGTCAAACTCGGCGCACGTTGAGGCTGGCCCGAGGCTGAGACCTGGCCGCTAACCTGGCCGGGTCTCATCCATGCTCCCTCTATGCAACTTCGTCTGCGGCAACTGAGGATTTTGCTTCCATGACCGCCACAAACCTAAGCACCAACACCGTTGAAACACCCGCCATCGAGAGTGAATCGGCCGTTTCATCCATCAAGGCCTTTTTTCGCACCCCTGCCGCTGGTGCTTTCATGGGTTTCGTGGCTGTATTCATCCTTTTTGCGATGTTCGGATATAGCCGCAACTTTTTGTCCGTGGCTGGTGTAACTACGTGGGTGAACTTCGCGTCACTCATAGGAATGATTGCAATTCCGGTCGGGTTCCTGATGATTGCCGGTGAACTCGATATTTCAACCGGTGCGGTACTTCCCGCCTCCACGATGACAGTTGCTATTGTCTGCGAGCACTATCAGATGCCTGTGCTTGTCGGTGTAGCTGCAGCGCTTGCCATCGGTGCACTGATCGGCTTCATCAATGGATACATCGTAACCCACACGCGCGTGCCGTCGTTCATCGTGACGTTGGCGACGCTCTTTGCAGTGGCAGGCCTCACGCTCTACCTGTCGATCTTCTTCATCAACAACACCAATTCCTTCTATCATGCGCCAGATTGGGCTAAATCGCTCTTCGGCGGGAAGGTGTATGGCTTCAATTCTTCCGTCTTCTGGTGGGGTGGGCTTGTCGCAGCATTCGTCTTCTTTCTGCATTACTCTCCCAAGGGAAGCTGGGTCTTTGCTCTTGGTGGAGACCAAGAAAGCGCGAGAAACGCAGGTATTCCTGTAACCAGGATGAAGATTGCACTCTTCATGCTGTGTTCCATGTCGGCGACCTTTGCTGGCGTCCTTCAGGTGATGACATTCAGCTCCGCAACGTCTCAGGCCAATTTTGGCCTAATCTTCAACACCATTATCGCCGTGGTCGTAGGTGGCGTTCTCCTCACGGGTGGTTTTGGTACTGTAATGGGCATTGTCTTCGGGGTGCTCACCCTTTCCATTGTTACCCAAGCTATTGGTTTCACAGAGATCGACAGAAACCTGTCTTTCCTAATTATCGGTGTCATGCTTTTGATCGCTGTCCTGCTCAATGACACGTTTCGTCATTTGGCCACCAGCTGGTCGACGTTCAAGAAGAAATAGGGAGAGCGGCAATGTCCGATAAGAAACCCGTTCTCGAGTTTCGAAACGTCGACAAATCGTTCGGCCATATTGATGTTCTGAACGATATCAACCTCAAGGTCGGTGAAGGTGAAGTGCTCTGCCTGCTTGGCGACAACGGCGCGGGTAAGTCGACGCTCATCAAAACGCTGTCTGGTGTCTATCAGCCGACGCGTGGCGAAATTCTGATGGATGGTCAGCCCGCACTGTTCTCCAGTCCCCGTGAGGCTCAGGAACGCGGGATAGCTACGGTTCACCAATTCGGTGGGACATATCCATTGATGTCCATAGGACGTAACTTTTTCATGGGTTCGGAGCCGACAAAGGGTTGGGGACCGTTCAAATATTTCGACCGCAAAACCGCCGCCCGAGTGGCAGTTGCAGAGATTCAGAAAATGGGGATCACACGCATCACCGACGGTAATCGTTTGGTCGGTGGCCTTTCCGGAGGGGAACGCCAGTCGCTCGCGATTGCCCGTGCTGTCTATTTCGGAGCTCGTGTTCTCATTCTTGACGAGCCGACGGCAGCCCTCGGCGTCAAGCAGGCTGCTCACGTACTGCGTATCGTCAATGAAGCTAAGCGTCGTGGCCTGGCGGTCATTTTCATCACCCATCAGGTGATGCATGCCATGGCAGTGGGCGATCACTTCGCAGTGCTCATTCGTGGTGCAATTGCAGCTGACTTCCGCAAGGGGGAAAAGACACGCGAGCAGATCGCTGATCTGATGGCCGGTGGTGAATCCATGGCGAGTCTCGAAGCCTCTATTGAAGGCTATATGGAGACCCATGACGGTCTTCCGCCACCCCCCGCTCACTGAGTGAATATGGGCATAGCCGCCAGGTAGCGGAATTTGTTGAATGGAAAGCGGTTGGGCTTTGGCCAACCGAACGCAAGGAGTTTGTCCAATGGTGCGTGTAGCAGTCATTGGTGCAGGGCTGATGGGCGCTGACCACGCCAGGATCGTCGTGGAGGAAATGCCGGGCGCGACCCTTCAGGTGGTCTGCGACATGGATAAAGTCCGCGCTCGCAAGGTGGCCGATGCCCATGGTGCGGCAGACGTTGCAAGTAATCCGGAAGCCGTGATTGCCCGTGCCGACGTGGATGCGGTGATCGTCGCGAGCCCGGACTTCACTCATGCGCCGCTGTCACTCGCCTGCATCAACGCGGGCAAGAAGGTGCTCTGCGAAAAGCCCCTATCGCAGTCCTCGGCCGAATGCCTCTCGATCATGCAGGCCGAACAGGAAGTTGGTCAAAAGTTCGTCCAGCTCGGCTTCATGCGGCGCTACGACCAGTCCTATGTCGAGATGAAAGAGGCAATTGAAAATGGCACGCTTGGCCGAGCCCTGATGATGCACAACTTCCACCGCAATGTGGAAACGCCAGCCTCCGACTTCACCGGTGCCATGGCAATCACCAATTCCGCCCCGCATGAGTTCGACGTCGTGCGCCATGTACTTGGCACCGAATATGCCTGGATCTCTGCCTTCCAGCCGAAGCGCTCTGATCGACGCGTCGCGCCCGTGTTCATGGTCCTCGAAACCGTCGATGGCCAGCTCGTCAACATCGAGATCAACAACAACGCTGCGTACGGCTACGACGTTCGTGCCGAACTCGTGGGCGAGCAGGCGAGCATTTCCATGAGCCATGTCGCTTATACCCATCTCGAACGCTCGCTTGGCGTCCACACCGGCTACGATGCCGATTGGCGGACCCGCTATTTCGATGCCTATCGCCGCCAGAACCGCGCCTTCCTACGCTTCGTCGACACAGACGTGTTTCCCGAGATCGCATCAAGCTGCTGGGATGGCTATGCCGCAGCAGTTGCCGCCGAGGCAGGCGTAACGGCACTCGCTTCCGGGCAGAAGCAGCTCGTCACCATGATTTCCAAGCCGGAGTTCTACGCATGAAACTGGGTTTTGTATCTGACAGCCTCGGCGGCATGCCGCTCGACGACCTTCTCGACAACGCTGCACGCATGGGCGTCTCCGGTATTGAGGTCAACACCTGCGGCTGGTCGACCGCACCGCATTTCGATATCAAATCCATGCTGGGTAACACGGTCGCGCAGAAGGACTTCCTCAAGGGCTTTTCAGATCGTGGGCTTGATGTGATCAGCCTCAATGCCAATGGCAATCCGCTTCACCCGACCGATCCGGCTCAGGGCGAAGGTCTGAAGAACACCATCCGGGTCGCAGGCGAGATGGGCATCAAGACGGTCTGCACCATGTCTGGCCTGCCTGCGGGCAATCCGTCCGATACCATGCCAAACTGGGTCGTCTCTTCCTGGCCGCCGGAAACGCAGGCGATCCTCAAATACCAGTGGGAAGAAAAACTCTTCCCGTTCTGGACCGAGATCGTGGCGCTGGCAAATGAATGCGGTGTGGAAAAGATTGCGCTCGAACTGCATGGCAACCAGTGCGTCTTTAACGTGCCGTCGCTCCTGAAACTCCGTCAAGAAGTCGGCCCTGTCGTTGGCGCGAACCTGGATCCCTCGCACCTCTTCTGGATGGGAGCCGATCCGCTGATAGCAGCCGAGGCATTGGGGGAGGCCGTCTATCACGTCCATGCCAAGGACACATTCCTGAACGCGCCCAAACAGGCAGTGACCAGCCTCCTCGAAAACGGCAACCTGACAGACATTCCAGCCCGCTCCTGGTCATACATCACACTCGGCTTCGGCCACAGTGAGGAGTGGTGGCGACAGTTTTGCTATCGCTTGAAGATGGCTGGCTACGACGGCTGGCTTTCAATCGAGCATGAGGACGTGCTTCTCAACTCACTTGAGGGCCTCGAAAAATCCGTGGCCCTTCTCAAGGGTGTCATGCCGGTTGCACCGGCCGATTTCAAACTTCAGGAAATCTAAGATGAGCTTCCAACTTGCCGCTTGCGCCGAAATGCTCTGGCGCGAAAAACCAATCGAATGGCGGGCAAGCCGCCTGAAAGAAATGGGCTTCGGCGTCGGCCTTTGGAACTGGCCCGCCTGGAATCTTGATGCGCTTGAAAAAACCGGTGCCACCTTCACTATCATGAATGGCTATCTCGAAGGTCGGCTCACCGATGCAGAAGGTTGTGAGATGCTTCTGGCGTCTGCCACGGAAACGGCGAAGGTCGGCAAGCGACTCGGTGTCCACCGCCTCAATCTGCATGGCACAGGGCTTGGCGACATGGGCATTCCGATTCCGAAGATCGGTGCCTTCGCGCCGGGCAAGGAACAGCGGGCTCGCGATACACTCAACCGCATCTGCGATCTGGCAGAAGCCGAGGGTCAGGTCTTCACGTTAGAAAACCTCAACCCAATCGATCATCCCGGCTGCCCCTTCGGCTCGACGGCAGACGTGCTTGCGCTCGTTGCAGCCGTCAACCGCCCGCAACTGCGAATTAACCTCGATCTCTACCATACCCAGATCGGTGAAGGTGATCTTATCCGCTGGTGTGAGGCCTGCCTGCCCTGGATCGGGGAAGTTCAGGTGGCTGATAATCCCGGCCGTTGCGAGCCGGGCACGGGCGAAGTGAACTGGCATGGCGTCGCAAAAGCCCTGAAATCCATGGACTACGCGGGGCCGGTCGGTATGGAAGCCTTTGCCTCCGGTGATCCGGAAGCTGCACTCGAAGCCTTCCGCACCGCTTTCACTATCTGAGGTTGTTTTCCTGAGAGGATCATCCGTGTCATCCACCATCCTGAACGTCGGCCTTTTGGGCGCAGGCCGTATTGCTGGCGTCCATGCCACCGCCATTTCCACCAATCCCGGCAGCCGCCTTGTGGCTGTCTCCGACATCAAACAGGCCGCCGCTGAGAAGATCGCCGCCCAGTATGGCGCCGAAGCCCGCTCGACCGATGCGATCCTCAATGATCCCGCCATCAATGCCGTGCTGATTGCCACCTCCACTGATACCCATTCCGACTTGATCGAGCGGGCGACGGCAGCGGGCAAGGCCGTGCTTTGTGAAAAGCCTGTCGACCTCAGCCTTGCAAGGGCACAGGCTTGTCAGAAGGTGGCCGCCGCTACCGGCAAGCCGGTGATGATCGGCTTCAACCGCCGTTTCGATCCCAACTTTGCGGCTCTCAAGGCAGCAGCCGACCGTGGTGAAATCGGCAAGACGGAACTGCTCTCGATCACCTCTTTCGACCCCGCGCCGCCGCCGATCGCCTATATCAAGGTTTCGGGTGGTCTTTTCCGCGACATGATGATTCATGATTTCGACATGGCTAATTTCATTATGGGGACAGCGCCGGTCTCCGTCTCGGCGGTGGGTACATCGATTGTCGATTCGGAAATTGGCGCGGCAGGCGACGTCGATACCGCCGTCGTGACCCTTGCCTATGCGGATGGCCGGATCGCCGTGATCAAGAACAGCCGCCGAGCCGTCTATGGTTATGACCAGCGGCTGGAGCTTCTCGGCTCCGAAGGGCTGCTACAGGCGCAGAACATGTTGGAAAACACCTTGGTCAAGTCCACGACTTCCGGTGTCACCGGCGCAAAGCCCACCTATTTCTTCCTCGAACGCTACATGCCCGCCTATGCGGCGGAATGGGCAGCATTTGTCAACGCTGTGAAGACAGGCTCGGCTCTGCCGGTCAACCTTGATGATGGTGTAGCAGCACTCGCCATGGCGGAAGCTGCAACCCAGTCTGCAAAGAACGGATTCCCCGTGAAATTGGCAGAGGTTCTTGGCTGACCGTTCGGAGAAGCAAAATCCTCCTCCTGTCCGATCTAGCGGCCCCCCGAGCTTCGGATCGAGCCGCCGCATACTACTGATTTACCGGAGGATGGTGCACGCGAAGGACTTGATCAACGAGCTGCTGCAACTACAGGTACCGGCCGCAGGATATCAGCTTCAACGATGGTGCGGACGCCTCCGAGAGAGTACATGGCGCAGGCCTGTGGTTCCATCCAGGCAAAGTTCAGGGGTTAGATGTCAACCTCCGACGGCCCTTCCCAATAAGTCATAGCCGAACATGCACCGGAAGCACGATCATGAGCACGGAAAAAACCATTCGAAACCCGACGACCATCGCCGAGCTAAAGGATATGATTGTAGCAACCAGGCTTAGCCTCCCAGAGCAACAGGAGCGCGTCGCACGCACGGCTCTCGCCCATCCGGAAATTGTAGCATTCGGCACCGCGCAATCGCTTTCGGACCGATGCGGAGTGTCGCCCTCAACCGTGGTCAGAGTGGCCACTGCTCTCGGGTTCGATAACTTCAGGGAGTTCCGACAGGTTTTCCGTCAGCACATCCGGGAGATTTCGATACGAGCCGCGGACACCCTATGCTGACAGGAAAGCCGCAATAACCGCCATAAATCACCGTTATCCAACGTGAACCTAACCGATGATCGGTCCTTGGTTCGACCCCTTTCAAGGCGGGCATCGCTCACTTTCGCAGTGGTGCCCAATCGGAAATAGAAGATTAGCTCGCTGAACGTCGGCTTTGCGCCTCATGTCGGCCGTTGAGGCGAACTTTGCCTCCGCCCGAAAGCAGATGAGGTGGATGGCTCCCGCTCCCGGCATCTGAGTGCCACAGTGGGTTTGCTGTCAGGCAACCCGAGCAAAGGAGCC